>JBEDEU010000117.1:0-6779 GCA_041175585.1 Pseudomonadota bacterium
CCACGGTGGGACCAGCAGTGATCATGACGCGCTTGCCTTTCAGAGGCTTTGGCTGAAAGAATGCTGCGAGTTCAGCGACGAGTTCTAATGGCTCGAGCATACGCCCATCGCCTGTTTCACCGCACGCTTGTTGTCCGTTACCTGGTCCGAGGATGCTTACGCCATCGCTACGCAGTTGCGCGACATTACGTTGCGTCGGTGCCGCCAGCCACATTTCGCGGTTCATCGCAGGTGCAACGAGCAGCGGACAGGCGCGCGCTAAACATAACAGCGAGAGAAGGTCATCGGCTCGGCCATGGACAAGCTTTGCCATGAAGTCTGCCGAGGCAGGTGCGATCAGAATGGCATCGGCGCCGCGGCTCAGATCGATATGCGGCATGTTGTTTGCGATGCGAGAATCCCACTGGTCTGTAAAGACCGGGTGACCGCTTACGGCTTGCATCGTGACTGGGGTGATGAAACGCGTGGCCGCATCTGTCATCACAACATCGATATGGGCACCGCGTTCAACCAAGCGGCGCACGAGTTCAGCGGACTTGTAGCAGGCAATCCCGCCACTCATCCCTAATACGATGCGCTTGTTATGTAGATCTTGCATGCTGACCCCGAAGGCGCAATAGTTCATCCAGAATCAAAAGAATAGCACCGAGCGTGATGCAAGTGTCGGCAATATTGAAAGCAGGGTAGTACCAATCTTTCCAATAAAACAGTAAAAAATCCACGACATGACCATAGGCGATTCGGTCGATGACGTTGCCCAGCGCGCCACCCAAGATAAGTGTCAGGGCGAGCAGGAGCCGTTTGTTTGAACGGCTTTTGTGCATCATGACTAAGATAAATACCGAGGCGCACAGGCCGAGTACGGTGAAGAACCAACGCTGCCAACCATCCGCTTGCGCAAGAAAGCTGAATGCTGCACCGGGGTTGTAGAGTAGGGTGAAATCAAAAAATGGCAGAACAGCAATACGCTCGCCGTAACGCAAGCTTGCGTCAAAGTAGAGCTTGGTGAGCTGGTCCAGCACGATGAGTACGGCCGCAAGCAGCAACCAACGCCAAAGTTTGGTTGTGTCTGTGGGTGCTGCTTGCGCGGGTGCTGATCCCGTCATCTGGTTTACGCAGAGTCCTGAGCTGCTTCATGCAGGCTCGAGACGCAACGCCCGCAAATGTGGGGATGCTCTGCATCTTGGCCGATGTCGTCGCGCCAGTGCCAGCAGCGTTCGCATTTTTTGTGCGTGGAAGGCGCGATCGCAATCGACAGCTCCGCTTGCGTGCCGGCATGTACACCCACACGGGAGACGATGAAAATATAGGGTAGTTGTTCTGCAACGCTTTGCAATAGGCTTAAGTCCGAGCCACTCGCGGTCAGGTCCACTTCGCCTTGCAGTGATGAGCCGATGTCTCCGGCGGTCCGCAAGTCTTCGAGTTTGCGCATCACCAGGCTGCGGATCTCGCGCAGTCGGGTCCAGCGCGCTGAGAGGGCATCGCTATCGGTAACCGTTGGGAGCGGGTGATAACACTCGGTGAAAATCGTCTCTGTTCCGATGCCTTCTACAGACTTGAGGGTCGAGCTCGTAAGGATGCTCCACGCTTCTTCGGCGGTAAACGACAGGACAGGTGCCATCAGCTTGAGCAAACTTTGCGTAATGTGCAAGAGTGCTGTTTGCGCGGAACGCCGCGCTTTGCTGCGTGGTGCAGAGGTGTATAGACGATCCTTGAGCACGTCAAGGTAGAACGCACCGAGGTCCTCTGAGCAGAAGTGCTGCAGCCTCGACATGGCAGGCTGAAACTCGTAGCGTTCGAAGGCGCCCAGCACCTCCGACTGCATGGCTGCTGTCATGGCAAGCGCATAACGATCGATCTCTAGCATTGCATCGACGCTCACTGCATCTTTTGCTGCGTCGAAGTCTGCAAGGTTTGCCAAGAGAAAGCGCAACGTGTTGCGAATACGACGATAGCCTTCAACCACACGTTTGAGGATCTCGTCAGAAATAGAGAGCTCGCCGGAATAGTCTGTGCTTGCGACCCATAGACGCAGAATTTCGGCACCAAGACTGTCTGACACCTTTTGCGGCGCGATGACATTGCCGACGGACTTACTCATCTTGCGGCCTTGTCCGTCTACGACAAAACCATGCGTCAGCAGGCTGTTATAGGGGGCACGTCCGGAGAGCATGCAGCCGGTCAGCAACGAAGAGTGGAACCATCCGCGGTGCTGATCCGAGCCTTCCAAGTACATATCAGCCGGCCATGTCAGCTCGCCATGTGAACCTTTATTCAGGTTGTCTGGTCCGCCAAGTACCGTTGCATGCGTCGTGCCAGAGTCAAACCATACATCGAGCGTGTCGCGATTTTTTTCATAGAGCTTGGCGTCCGCCTCGCCAAGCAGTTCGGCGGGCTCAAGTGTTTGCCATGCTTCGATACCGTGCTGCTCAACGCGCTTTGCGACCTCTTCGAGCAGGGCCGGCGTATTCGGGTGCAACGCGCCAGTTTCCTTATGAATGAAAAATGCCATCGGGACACCCCACTGGCGCTGTCGTGACAGTGTCCAGTCGGGTCGGTTTGCAATCATCGCGTGCAGTCGCGCGCGACCCCAGGACGGATAGAACGCTGTGGCGTCGATGGCGGCCAAGGCGCTTTCGCGCAGCGTGGGTCCACCATCTTTGGGTTTGAGGTCCATACCAGCAAACCACTGGCTCGTGGCGCGGTAGATGATTGGCGTCTTGTGACGCCAGCAATGCATGTAGCTATGCTTGTGCGGCTCATCTTTGATGAGCGTACCTGCAGCACGTAAGGCCTCGACAATTTTTGGATTGGCTTCCCAAATCGTTAGCCCACCAAAACCAGCCAGGCTCGAGACGTACTTGCCGTCGCCCATCACCGGGCTCAAGATCTCGGCGTCTTTCATGCCGTTGGCTTTACATGACTGGAAGTCTTCGATGCCGTAGGCTGGTGCGGAGTGCACCACACCCGTTCCCGTATCTAACGTGACATAGTCGCCTAGATAGATGGGGGACAGGCGCTTGTAGCTTGCATCAAAGCCAGCCAGGGGATGTTCAAAGGCGATATGGTCCAGCGCATTGCCTTTGCAGCGTGCGATGATCTCGCCCTCTAGGCTCCATTCCTTGAGACACTGTTCGACACGATCGGCCGCCAGCAAAAGTAAGTCGCCTGTTGCAGGTGCGGGGGAGACACGCACGAGTGCGTAGTCAAACTCAGGGTGAATGTTGAGCGCCTGGTTAGAAGGAATCGTCCAAGGCGTTGTGGTCCAGATGACAATCGCACCGGCTTGAACTGACGGCAAGCCGAAGGCTTTGGCGAGCCCCGCGTGGTCGACAAAGGGAAAGGCGATGTGCACAGCCGGATCGTTGCGATCTGCATACTCGACCTCGGCTTCCGCGAGCGCTGAGCCGCAGTCAAAGCACCAGTTCACGGGTTTGAGGCCACGGAATACGTAGCCTTTATCCAAGATGTTTCCGAGCGCACGAATTTCATCTGCTTCATTGCTGAAGTTCATGGTCATGTAAGGGCGCTTCCAGTCACCCAACACGCCAAGGCGTTCAAAGTCTTTCTTTTGGCGCTCGATTTGCTCTAGGGCATACGCGCGCGCTTTGGCTTGGACTTCTGCCACTGGCAAGTGTTTGCCGTATTTTTTCTCGATCTGGATCTCGATGGGCATGCCGTGGCAATCCCAGCCAGGCACGTACGCTGCATCAAAGCCTGCCATATTGCGGCTCTTAACGATCATGTCCTTTAGGATCTTGTTGACGGCATGGCCAATGTGAATATCACCGTTGGCATAAGGGGGACCGTCGTGCAGCAAAAAGGTTGGGCGCCCTTTGCTGGCCTTACGGATGGCTTGGTAAACGCCTTTCTCTTGCCATTGGGCAACCCAAAGTGGCTCTCGACGGGGCAAATCGCCACGCATCGGGAAAGGAGTATCAGGCAAATTCAGAGTGTTTTTATAGTCCATGGCGCGCAAGGTAGGCTCGCGCATGCTGGGCATCGGCGTGCATGGCGGCGGTAAGAGTAGGCAAATCGGGAAATTTTTCTTCGTCCCGCAAGTGCTGCAGGAGTTCGACGCGCACGAGTTTACCGTAAGCGTCAATATTGGCGTCGAAGACGTGTGTCTCAAGCAAGATTCTGCCGTTGTCTTCGACAGTAGGGCGCACGCCAAGGCTAGCAACTCCGGGAAGGGGCTGTGGTCCTAAGCCGTGCACCAGGACTGCATAGATTCCTGAGCGCGCAGCGCAACGAGGCGTCACGCACATATTCATCGTTGGCATATTCAAGGTGCGACCAAGTTTTTTGCCGTGGATGACATGGCCACGCATCGCGTAGGGGCGACCGAGCAAGTGGGCAGCCTGGGTGAGATCACCGGCGGCAAGGGCAGCGCGAACAGCGGAGCTCGATATGCGTGCGCCCTTTGCGTCGGTGATGTCACCGAGCCCCTCAACGTGCATGCCGTGCGCGCGGCCTAGGCTGCGTAAGAGCTCAATATCGCCTGTGCGTTGCCGACCAAATCGAAAGTCCTCGCCAACCAAGAGCCAGCGGGTGTTGAGCTCTCCGATTAATAGGCGGGTGACAAAGTCCGGGGCAGACATTTCAGCCAGGCTCCGGTTAAAACGCGCGATCATGATCCGTTCGATACCTGCTGCGGCAAGTTCGGTAACTTTATCTCGTAGTCCGGTGATTTGAGGTGGCGACAGCTCTGGCCGGTGGTTCACGCCGGCAAAGTATTGCCGGGGATGGGGTGAGAAGGTCAGCACTGTGGGGCATAGCGACTGGGCCTGCGCGGCTTGGCACACGAGGTCGAGCATCGCCCGATGGCCTCTGTGGACACCATCAAAGTTGCCAATCGATAGGGCGCTAGGCTGAGTGAGCGGCGGGACCGGCGCTTGCCGAAAAATACGTAAAGAGGTTTTCACGGGTGACAGTTTACAATTTCGCACCACATGTAGAGTCTATTTCCATGCCAGACACCCCTAATTCTCGGGCCCGCTTCGTTATTTTGATCTCTGGACAGGGATCAAACATGCAGGCAATCGTCCAGGCCTGCCAATCTGGCCGCTGTTCTGCGCAGGTGGTGGCGGTTGTGGCGAGCCGTGCTCAGACGGGCGGCATTGCCTGGGCAGAGGAACAGGGGATTGCCACAGATGTCGTGCCACATGTGGATTTTGCCTCGCGGGAAGCCTTTGACGAGGCGTTAGCCAACAGAATCGACGCTCACGCCCCCGACTATGTTCTGTTGGCGGGTTTTATGCGCGTGTTGACGCCTGCTTTCGTCGCGCGCTATTCCGGCCGGTTGATCAATATTCACCCATCCCTCTTGCCCGCCTTCCCGGGATTGCATACGCACGCCCAAGCGTTGGCGAAAGGGGTGCAAAGTCACGGTTGTACCGTACACTTCGTGACCCCTGTGCTGGACCATGGCCCAATCATTGCCCAAGGCGTTGTGCCTGTGCTGGCGAATGACACGCCTGAAGCCCTTGCGGCTCGCGTGTTGACCGTCGAGCATCAGGTTTACCCCGCAGTGGCTGCATGGCTTGCTGAGGGCCGCGTGCATTTGCTTGCCGACCAACGCGTTCAGGTCGACGGTGTCGAAAACAGATTATTTTCATCGGAACCTTTATGAGCAACCCTAAACCGCCCAGTCGTACTCAGGCGCGTGCCTCCAAGGCCTCCGGTCTCAGCAAAAAAGATCAGGCGCGTCAGGCTGCGCTCGGTACTCAGACTCGCTCAGTGCGCCCCGGTTCGGCAACCGAGCGGCTCATGAAGGCCCAGCCACACGGAACGCGTGGGCTTGGCTCTGGCGGTTTTGGTGGTCAAGCGGACGGCGGTGCACCCGCGCTCGAGAAACCAGTTTCTACCTATGTGCCCAAGCCACGTGCCCCAGTCATGACGACGCGTTTGGATCAGATTCGGCAGGTTTTAGACGAAGTCCTGACCTGGCGGTTCGCGGCTGACTCGGTTGTCTCGCATTGGTTTCGTGCACACCCAAAATTAGGCATTCGCGATCGCGCAGAGGTTGCGGAGGTGGTGTATGACGTCTTGCGACATCTGCGTCGGTATCGCCAGCTAGGAGAAAGCGGTGTGGGCAACGCAGTACGACGCTTAGCGATTCAGGGTGCGATTGTCACAATGGATCCGGAAAAAGTTCGTGCGGTGCTTGATCCGGGCGAGCTTGCCTGGCTTGATCGTATTGCACAGATTGAAGAGTTGTCGATGCCGCTGGAAGTACGCGGTAGTTTGCCGGACTGGTTACACGAACGCATCAAAGAGCTGCCTGACCTTGAGAGTCTTGTCGCAGCCTTGAATCAAGGTGCGCCTTTAGATATTCGTGTTAATCCGCTTAAGGCCGAGCGCGATGAAATGCTGGCTGATCTGACACGTGGGAATGCCGTGCGCCACGCGCCGGTTGCGACGCCATATTCTCCCTGGGGAATACGACTGACGGGTCGTCCCGCAATGAATAAGTGGCATCAGTTTGAGCACGGTTTAATTGAAGTGCAGGACGAGGGTAGTCAACTGCTCGCCTTGCTGGTTGGTCCTAAGCGTGGGGAGATGGTGATCGACTTTTGCGCTGGGGCAGGTGGCAAGACGCTACTGCTTGGCGCCTTGATGCGGTCAACAGGACGTCTGTATGCATTTGATGTCTCCGCAACGCGTTTAGCGAAGGCCAAGCCACGGTTTGCGCGTAGTGGTTTATCCAATGTCGTTCCGGTGGCAATCGACCATGAAAACGACCAGCGTGTGCGTCGGCTGGCTGGTAAGGCGCAGCG
>JBEDEU010000118.1:0-6774 GCA_041175585.1 Pseudomonadota bacterium
ATATAATACTTACTTGATTATTATCAATAGAACGCTCAATACATATGTCCACGCTTTCCCCCACCCTCGAGCTAGAGGCAATGCAGGCATCAGCCCACGAGGCCTGCCGCCTCATGAAAGTACTCACCAATCCGGACCGCTTGATGATCCTGTGTCAACTCACACAAGAAGAAAAGTGCGTCAGCGAACTACAGGAGTCGTTGGGCATTGTGCAACCAACACTTTCGCAGCAGTTGACCGTGTTACGTAACGAAGAATTAGTCACGACCCGCAGGGAAGGGAAAAATATCTATTATCGATTCACCAGCCCCCAAGCACTTGCCGTGATGGAAGTCCTTTATTCTCAATTTTGTAAAAAAGCCAAGGTAAAAAAATCATGATGATCGACTGGTCACACTTCACCCCCTGGAGCGCCATTTCGGGCGGCGTTTTATTAGGCATTGCATCTGCGCTCTTCATACTCGCCAATGGTCGCATTCTTGGCATAAGCGGGATTGTGGGCGGCTTGCTCCCCCCGAAACTCGGTGACACAGGCTGGCGTATAGCCTTCCTGGCAGGGATGTTTGCAGCACCCTGGGTGTTTTTACTGCTTGCTCCTGCTGACTTTATTTCCGTTCCCCGCATCCAAGCCAACACGATCACTACCGTGATTGCAGGACTACTCGTCGGTATCGGCACGCGCTATGCGTCTGGATGCACCAGCGGTCACGGCGTATGCGGTCTCTCACGCCTATCACCGCGGTCGTTGGTCGCCACACTCAGCTTTATGGGCGCAGGGTTCGGCACGGTTCTCATTATTCGTCACTTCATTTAAGGGGCTCGTCATGCATCGATTCGTCGAGTTTTTAGTTGGACTTCTATTTGGCCTTGGTCTCATCCTGTCAGGTATGACAGACCCTGGAAAAGTACTTGGATTTCTGGACCTCTTCGGCGCTTGGGACCCATCACTGGCTTTCGTGATGATGGGTGCGATCGCTGTCGGATTTTTCGCGTTCGCGATTGCAAAGAAGCGCACAACAACGATGCTGGGTGGAGCACTGCATTTACCCAAGGCGAGCCATATCGACAAGCGTCTCGTCATTGGCAGCACTGTCTTTGGTGTTGGTTGGGGCTTAGCAGGGTTCTGCCCAGGCCCCGCACTTGTGTCCATGGCATCGGGGCAGATACAGGCTCTCTGGTTTGTGGCCGCAATGATTGTCGGCATGGTGGCATTCGCGGCACTTGAACGTAAGCGATGAGAGTTTCTCTGCCACAGCTTCCGATCCTTGAATGGGTCCGCACGTACAACCACAGCACCTTCTCGAGTGACCTACTCGCTGCGCTGATCGTCACCCTTATGCTGATTCCGCAAAGCCTCGCTTACGCGATGCTTGCTGGATTGCCGCCCGAGGTTGGTCTTTATGCGAGCATCGCGCCGCTTGTCTTGTACATGTTCTTAGGGACTAGCCGAGTGTTGGCTGTGGGGCCGGTCGCCGTTGTTTCGCTCATGACCGCGGCGGCAATAGGCGAACATGCAGCAGTTGGCACCCATGCATATTGGCAAGTCGCAATAACGCTCGCTTTTTTATCCGGAGCGATGTTGTTAGTCATGGGCTTTCTGCGGCTGGGATTTCTCGCAAATTTCTTAAGCCACTCGGTCGTATCGGCCTTTATCACCGCCTCTGCCCTGCTCATTACCGCCAATCAGTTCAAAACAATTTTAGGAATCCGCGCAGAGGGCGATAATTTTTTTGTACTAACAAAAAACCTACTTGTACAAGCGTCTGGTTCGCATACGTTAACGGTTGCCCTGGGCATGACCACAGTTGGCTTCCTATTTCTGACCCGCAAATATCTCAAATCGAGCCTCATCAAGCTGGGGCTCCCCTCCGCTATCGCTGACATTATCGGGAAAGCGTGTCCGGTGATTGCGATCGGCATCACGACTGGCTTAACGTGGGGTCTGAACTGGGAAGCTGCGGGCGTGAAGGTCGTTGGTTTCGTTCCACAAAACTTACCGCCACTGACGACGCCGCTTTGGGACCTAGAGCTCTGGTCTGCTCTGTTAGTGCCAGCCCTGCTCATCAGCGTCGTGGGCTTCGTTGAGTCGGTATCCGTGGGACAGACACTCGCCGCACGCAAACGCCAACGGATCGAGCCCAACCAGGAATTAGTCGCGCTCGGCGCGTGCAACCTCTCGGCGTCCTTCACTGGGGGATTCCCCGTCACCGGTGGCTTTGCCCGCTCAGTCGTCAATGCAGATAGCGGTGCACGTACGCCGGCAGCTGGCTTTATGACTGCGATAGGCATCGCGCTGACTTCACTCCTGCTGACGCCCGTCCTGTTTTACTTACCCCATGCAACGCTCGCTGCAACCATCGTGGTTGCGGTCCTGTCGCTTGTGGATCTGCAGATGTTTCGGCACACGTGGCACTTTGCTCGTTCCGATTTTTATGCTGCAGCAGCGACGTTAATTGGCACACTCACAATGGGTGTTGAGACGGGTCTCATTATCGGCGTATCGTTATCGATCGCACTGCATCTCTATAGAACGAGCCAACCCCATATCGCTGAAGTCGGACTCGTGCCGGGCACTGAACACTTTAGAAATGTCACGCGCCACAAAGTCATCACGAGCGACACAGTGCTGTGTCTGCGTATTGATGAAAGTCTTTATTTTGCTAACACACGCAATATCGAAGATCGCCTTAATGCCGAGGTTGCAGTTCACCCCGCGCTGCAGCATGTTGTATTGCAGTGCTCAGCGGTAAACGATGTGGATGCCAGCGCCTTAGAAAGCCTAGAGACCATAGAAAAGCGTTTGAAGGATGCTGGCATCGCGTTACATCTTTCTGAGGTGAAGGGTCCCGTCATGGATCGCCTCGCAAAATCAGACTTTTTAAAAAATCTTAGCGGGCAAGTATTTCTGACGAATTATCGTGCACTGCAGCATCTTGACCCTGCCACTTTAGCGCGCGCCACCGTGCTTTAATCACCCCATGCAAAATACACCGAAACTCTTCAATAAAAATCTGGTGCTGTTGATTTTGTGTCAAGGCATCTTTCTTGTTAACAACATCACGTTCGTCGCGATCAATGGTCTAGTCGGACTGAGCTTGAGTCGAGTAGCATGGATGGCAACACTCCCGATCATGGGATATGTTGTGGGGGGTGCTATATCGACCTCCATTGTCGCGCGTGCACAAAAGCGCTTTGGCCGTCAAAAATCTTTTCAACTGGGCCTACTTGTTGCGATCGTCTCCTCGTTGATCTGCGCTTACGCTGCCTATTCCAAAAATTTTTGGCTCTTAGTATTTGGCACCTTTGTCGCCGGTTACTACAGCGCTAACGGTCAGCTCTATCGCTTTGCTGCGGCGGAACTAACGGACGTGAGCCTCAGAGAAAAAGCAATTTCTTGGGTGCTGGCCGGCGGCATCATCGGCGCCGTCGTTGGCCCTAACCTGGCTAACTACACGAAAGACTCCTTCGACACGCCATTTTTAGGTGCATATCTGATATTGACCGTTGCTGGCTTCCTGGGATTACTCGTGATGTACTTCATCGAGTTCCCAAAAGTATCGGCGGCAGAAAAAAAGGCAGCAGGGACTGGTCGCACCGCTTGGGAATTACTGAAGCAGCCGGTATTTCTTGTAGCGGCAATAAGCTCGGCGCTCGGTTACGGCGTGATGAATTTACTGATGGCCGCAACCCCCCTAGCAATGAAGGTCTGTGGCTTACCGTTTTCAGATGCCGCCTTTGTGCTTGAATGGCACGTGATTGGCATGTTTGCACCAGGATTTTTTACCGGTTCTTTAATCAAAAAATATGGCACAAGCAAAATCATGTGGCTTGGCATATTTTTAAATTTCGTCTGTATTTTGATCGCACTGTCTGGCGTGGATGTAATGCACTTTATGCTGGCATCCTTCATCCTCGGCGTCGGTTGGAACTTCCTGTTCACCAGCGCAACAAACCTCGCAATGACCGCCTACCGACCAGAAGAGAAGGATCGTGCTCAGGGCGTGATCAATTTCTTTGTCTTCACAACGATGGCCGTCACTTCGTTTAGCTCCGGCGCGCTTGTAACAACATCAGGCTGGGATATCTTGAACCTCGGCTCATTGTTCCCCGTTGTTTTAATGGGTGTGGCGCTTCTTTGGTTACGCCATAAAGACGCCCAAGAGAAAAATAGAGCGGCAGCCGTTTGAGCGCTTAACGGTTGCGCAGCGCCGCGAGCCCTGCGCCAAACAAAATGCAGATGCTCGCAATCATTGAGCTAAACGCCAAGGTCGACATACCGGTTAGACCTTGGCCAATCGAGCAGCCCAATCCTAACGCACCACCAACACCCATCAAAATGCCACCGAGCACATAACGTCTCATCTCGCGCGGTGTGGAAAATCCCTGAAGCTGTAATGTCCCCCGCAAAGCGGCAATCACAAACGATCCGAGTAGCACGCCACAAATCAAGGCTACCGGAAAACCGAATCGCATACCTGTTGCAATCATTAGGTACTGAATAGTCTCGCCAATCGGTGCGATAAACGTCAATGACACTAAAGGAGTTGGCTCGAACTCATCGGCGGCAAGCCAACCTGTCGCAAGCCACCCACCCACCACCAGCAAACCGACACCAAGACCACCGAAGAAGTCTTTCGCGCTGCGCACAATCATGCCGCGATAGAAAACAAACCAAGCTAAGGCCGCAAGCAATAGACCAACAAGAATACGGTTCGAAAGCGACGACCACTCATACAGGCCACCCAGAGGAATACTTGTGGCCTGCGCGAGCGTGTTTCTAAAGGGACCCAACACCCCAGACAGAGTCGCGTAGGCTGATATCCCAAGACAAAGCAAAACAACCAACGAGCGCAAGTTACCTTGTGCCAACAACACGACGGTACGTGCGCCGCAACCGTTTGCGAGCATCATGCCGTAGCCAAACATCGTTGCACCCAGTGGCAGGAGCAACCATGAGAAGTTCGGCGTGCGATAAATAGCAGTCGAAAAGTCAATCAGCTCAGTGATAGCCAGCAACTGTGTACCGACAATCGCGACAAGCATCGCTAAAGCAAAAGACCTCGCTTTGAGCAGATTTCTGGACTCAACATAATCCTTGACCGCCCGATTCAAACAAAATCCTGTCGATTGACCGAGCGCACCGAACGCGACACCAATCGCCAGACCTGACCATACAAGTATTTCGTTTGGGGACATTAGGCTCCACTCCCCCAAGTATCGCGCGCAATCGCGTTGTACCAAGCCACACCGTGGAGCGCCTCTAGCTTGCGAACCGTATCGCTCGCTTCTCTAGGACTAACACCACCAGAGCCCTTGACCTCAACGATCTTTCCCTCTGCGACTTGGTATACGCCCGCAACCGAGATGCCGTAATCGGGTGCCACCAGGCTATAGCAAGTGTTCGACCAGGAGGCAGCGGCAGCAGGCTTGCCAGCTAAGGCATTCACGATGGCAGCCGCGGCAACTTTCCCTTGCGCGTTCGCACAAAATCCGGACTTGGGCATAGGTGCCGCAATAGTTGCATCACCCACTACATAAATGTCTTTGACTTGTGTCGATTCAAATGTGTCTGGTTTGACTGGCACCCAGCCACTCTTGTCGGCAACGCCAGCACGTTCAGCAATCGCACCTGCTTTTTGCGGCGGAATGACATTGAGGACGGCTGCTTTGTGAATCTTGCCGAAATCCGTTTCAACAGACAAGTTTTTAGCGTCGACGCGAATTACATTCCCGTCCTTGCCCGCAGGCACCCACTCAATCATGTCGCCGTAAAAGCGCTTCCAGCCATCGAGGAACAGGGCTTGCTTTGAAAACGCATCTTTCGCGTCAAGGACAAGAATCTTGGACTTAGGCTTTTGTGTTTTAAAGTAATGCGCCACCATACTGATCCGCTCGTAAGGCCCGGGCGGGCAGCGGTAGGGGTTCGCGGGGGCAACCATCACAAACGTGCCACCATCGGGCATTGCGTCAAGCTGCTTTTTCAGTAAGGTAGTTTGTGCTCCGGCCTTCCACGCGTGTGGGGCTAACAAAGATGCGGCCTCGTCATAACCTTCAAGCTTATTCCAGAGGAAATCGATGCCGGGCGACAGCACCAACTTGTCGTACGCGAGCGTTTGACCACCAGCGAGCTTAATCGTCTTCGCAGCACCGTCAGCACTTTGTGCAAAGTCATGAACGACTCTTACACCCATGCTGCGCAACTCGTCAAAACCATGCCCTTGCGCCTCAAACGTTCGCAACCCACCCAAATACAGATTCGTGAACGGGCAGGTGTAAAACTTCTGCGCTGGCTCCACCAAGGTGACGTCAATGCGTGGATTGCGCTGTTTGATATATTTCGCCGCGGTTGCTCCACCAAAGCCCCCACCAACGACGACAACACGACCTGCTGACTGCTGGGAAAACACGGGCGCACTAACGCTCCAGCCTGCGGCAAGTGCTGCCTGCCCAGCTGCGGCCAACCAACGGCGTCGAGAAAATTTAGGTCCGGCGTTCATTATTTTTTGACTCCTGCAGGCGCGAACCCCTTGGCATCCAGCTTAGAAAAGTATGCAGCAAGCGCAGCGATCTCATCGTCGTTATACCCCTTGGCAAGACGATTCATGATGGTGGTGCCAGCCGGGGCTTGATCAGACTTATAGGCGAGCAATTGCGCTTTCAGAACCGCCTCGGGTTTACCGGCTATGACCGGGATACTTGTCGCTAGCTTGGGGTCGGAGACATGGCAGTTCAGGCAGGTTCCTGCCAAAAGAGATACGTCGAGCACACCTTGGG
>JBEDEU010000119.1:0-6724 GCA_041175585.1 Pseudomonadota bacterium
AGCAGAGGGCGAGGAACTGTGGGCAAAGCCTGCAGGCCCTAAGAAAGCTTCGCTTGAGAAATGCGACCTCGGCCTCGGGCCAGGAGTCATCAACGGCGCCTCAGCACAATTACCACGCTACTTTGCCGACACTAATCGCGTACAAGACCTCGAATCACGTCTGATGACTTGCATGACGACCCTGCAAGGTATTCCAGAGGCTGAGATGGTCAACGGTTCGTTTGGCAAGGGCGTGCGCAAAAATATCGAAGCGATCGTCGCATACGTCGTCACACAATCGAAAGGCATGAAAATCAATGTGTCGGTGAACCATCCCAAAGAAAAAGAAATGCTCGCACTTGGCGAAAAAATCTTTTATCTCCAGGGTGGTCCTATGGACTTCTCCTGCGCTTCCTGTCACGCCGTGGACGGCAAGCGTATTCGCATGCAAGATTTGCCGAACCTGACGACACAAAAAGGTGCTGCAGAGGGTTGGGGTAACTGGCCTGCGTATCGCGTTTCAAGTGGTACGTTCTGGACCATGCAGCAACGTCTGAACGACTGCTACCGTCAGCAACGCATGCCTTTCCCAATTTACGGCTCAGACGTCACAATTGCACTGTCCGTCTTTATGGCTAACACAGCAAACGGTGGCACGGTACAAACACCCGGCCTCAAGCGCTAATTCCAGAGAGACACACATGAACAACACACTGATCAAACTGGTTGCAAGCACCACCTTGACCTTTGGTGGTATTGCCTTAAGCAACGTCGCCCTTGCACAAAAAGTCGACCCTGCCGTACAAGCGGTCATGGACCGCAGTTTCCGCGAACAAGGCATCGCCAAGCTCGACCGGATTCAGCAAGATGAGTTCCAGACGCTCTGTTCGGATGAAAAATTCCGCGACAGCCCTGAGGGCAAAAAGAAAGCAGAGGCATTGCAATCTGCTGCGCTTGCCGCGATTAAGCCGCCATCAGATGGCAAGTATCTAGGCAACTGGGCTGAAGGTGAAAAAATCGCTCAAAGCGGTCGCGGTGCAACCTGGACTGACAATCTCAAAACCGTGAATGGCGGGGGTTGCTACAACTGCCACCAGATTTCGAAACAAGAAATCTCGTACGGCACGATTGGCCCTTCGTTACTAGAGTATGGAAAAACGCGCGGCAATAGCGACGTCATCCTGACCTACACGTGGAATCGGATCAACAACTCCAAAGCCTACAACGCGTGCAGCAACATGCCTCGCATGCAGCACTTTAACTTGCTGACCGAACAGCAAATTAAAGACGTGATGGCGTTACTGCTTGATCCTGCCTCACCTGTAAATAAATAAAGTAGTCGAATCGCGTTGAACGTCGTAAGGAAGTAAAAATGGGAATGAGTCGTAGAGAATTTGTACAGGTTCTGGCGGCAGCCTCGGCTGCTGGTCTATCGCTAGGTTCAAATCTGACTCGAGCGCAGTCCGCTGCTAGCCTCTACGACCTACCCAAGTTCGGTAACGTGCATTTAATGCACTTCACCGATTGCCACGCACAGCTCAAACCCATTTATTTTCGAGAGCCTAGCGTCAATCTAGGCTTCGGCGGACAACTAGGCAAGGCGCCACACTTAGTCGGTGACGCGCTACTCAAACACTACGGGATTAAGCCTGGTACGCGCGAAGCCCACGCCTTCTCTTATTTAGACTTCGACAAGGCTGCCGCACAATACGGCAAAGTCGGTGGCTTCGCTCACCTTGCAACTCTGGTTAAGCAAATTCGTGCGAGCCGCCCAGGAGCATTGTTGCTTGATGGCGGCGATACATGGCAAGGATCAGGCACAGCGCTTTGGACTAAAGGCCAAGACATGGTCGATGCCTGTCTCGCTCTAGGCGTAGACGTCATGACTGCACACTTTGAAATGACCTTGGGCGAAAAGCGCGTCAAGGAAATTGTTGAAAAAGATTTTGACGGCAAAGTAAATTTCGTTGCGCAAAATATCAAAACGACAGATTTTGAAGATCCCGTTTTTGACGCGTACGCGATGCGTGAAATGAATGGCGTCAAAGTTGCAATCATCGGCCAGGCGTTTCCCTATACGCCTATCGCGAACCCAAGATACCTGGTTGAAAACTGGACGTTTGGTATCGAAGAAGAAAACATGCAAAAGACAGTCGACCATGCGCGCGCCAATGGTGCAAAAGCGGTGGTCGTGCTGTCACATAACGGCATGGACGTCGATCTCAAAATGGCGAGTCGTGTTCGAGGCATAGACGCCATCTTGGGCGGGCACACACATGATGGCGTTCCTGTTCCCGTCAAAGTCAGCAACCCTGGCGGCGTGACGCTCGTGACGAACGCTGGCTCCAACAGCAAGTTTTTGGGCGTGCTTGATTTAGATGTGAAAGACGGCAAAGTATCTGACTTTAGATATCGCTTGCTTCCTGTTTTCGCTGATCTGCTTCCTGCTGATACGCAGATGAATGCACTGATCGACAAGATACGCGCGCCGTATGAAACAAAACTCGCCGAGAAACTCGCAGTCGCTGAAGGGACGCTTTATCGCCGCGGCAACTTCAACGGCACCTTTGATCAGCTAATCGTCGACGGCTTGATCAAAATGAAAGGTGCCGATCTGGCGTTCTCACCCGGGTTCCGTTGGGGCACGTCCCTGCTTCCAGGACAAACCATCACGATGGAACACCTGCTGGATCAAACGGCGATCACGTACCCGTACACCACGCTCACGCCAATGAGCGGCGAGATGATCAAGACTGTGCTTGAAGATGTTGCAGATAATATTTTCAACCCAGACCCTTACTATCAACAGGGCGGGGATATGGTGCGTGTAGGTGGTATGCAATACAGCATCGACCCAACTGCTGGAGCCGGCAAGCGTATCTCTGATATGCGTTTGGGCGACAAACCAATCGAAGCAAGCAAAACCTATAGAGTTGCTGGCTGGGCACCCGTTTCGGAAGCTGCCCGAGATGCGGGTGGCGAGCCCATTTGGGATGTAATTGCAGCCTACCTGCGCGATATCAAAACCGTATCGGCCAAAGCGCCAAACATTCCCGCCATTAAAGGCGCAGCAAATAACCCCGGCATGGGAAGCTAAACATGAAAAACTGGTTCATGGTGTTCGCCGTCACGATCGCAACGCTTATCGCTCCATCGGCCGTCTTGGCGCAAGACGCAATCAGCGTGCTCTATCACATCGACGATGCCGATGCGCAGGGCTTAAAAGGTTTGCGTAATATTCGCAATCATCTTGATGTCGCGCCGCAAACAAAAATTCGTGTGGTGACACATGCGAATGGCGTGGATATCCTGATGGATGGCGCAAAAGACAAGAGCGGCAAGGTTGAATACGCGTCTCTCATTTCCGCTTTAGTGTCGCGTGGCGTCGTATTTGAGGTCTGCGAGATCACGCTCAAAAATCGTAATCTCAAACGTGATCAGTTTGTAATGGAAGCAAACTTCACGCCGTCTGGTGTCGTGCGTATTGCCGAACTTCAAGCAAAAGAAAAATTCGCTTACATCAAGCCTTGAGTCAACCAAGCAAGGCTATTTGCTGAATCGGTCTAGCTCAAAGACATCGAGATCAATCATCTCGCCAGTGTCTTTTTGTAAAACCTTTCCCTTTGGGTCCAACACGTAAAGCTCGGGAATTCCTTTTCGCTTGCCTATCGCTCGGTCGAGCTCTGGTGTCATCATGGCGATGGGGAAATTCAATCCATGCTTTTGCACATATTGCGCGGCAGCTTTTGGATCCTTATCGATCGACACGCCAATCACGATCAGCTTGCTGCCCTTTGTGTCACGCACGAGCTGCATTAAGTTCTGATTTTGGCGATGGCAATACGGGCACCAGGATGCCCACACTTGCACCACAACATGTTTACCAGCTAAGTCTTCTTGCGTCAGCACCTTACCGTCAATCAGCGTGATGGCGCCAAGCTTGAGCGTGTCACCAACATTTAAGGCCTGCGCTGAAAACGGCAATACGATTCCAACGAACATCACCGCCATCAACACGCGTATGGCAATATTGCGCAGGTTCGAGAGACGCCAATCAGTCAGTATGTTTTTCATGTATTCATCATAGCCAAAAAAACCGCCCGCAGTTTCCTGGGGCGGCTTTCCTTGCCGAGATTGCAATTAAACAATCAGCGGCACAATCAAGAGCGCAACGATGTTGATGATCTTGATCAATGGGTTCACCGCAGGGCCTGCCGTATCCTTGTAAGGATCGCCCACCGTATCACCTGTCACGGCCGCTTTATGTGCGTCGGAGCCCTTGCCGCCGTAATGACCTTCCTCGATGTACTTCTTGGCGTTATCCCAAGCACCGCCGCCTGTACACATAGAGATCGCGACAAACAGACCCGTCACAATCGTACCCATTAACAGACCGCCCAACGCCTCAGCTCCTAACAACAGACCAACAGCGATCGGTACAACAACGGGCAACAAAGAAGGAATAATCATTTCTTTGATTGCAGCGGTTGTCAGCATATCAACAGCCTTGTCGTACTCTGGCTTGCCTGTACCGTCCATAATGCCTTTGATGTCGCGGAACTGACGACGCACTTCCTCAACAACGGCACCCGCACAACGGCCCACTGCCTCCATCGCCATCGCACCAAAGAGATAAGGAATCAAGCCACCGATGAATAGGCCAATAATCACGCGGTGATCAGACAGGTCAAACACCACCTTTGCGCCGTTAGCCTCAAGCGTATGCGTGTAGTCGGCAAACAGGACGAGAGCAGCCAAGCCTGCAGATCCAATCGCGTAACCTTTTGTCACAGCCTTCGTGGTGTTACCCACTGCATCCAGCGGATCTGTAATATCGCGCACAGACTGTGGCAAACCCGCCATTTCAGCAATACCGCCTGCGTTATCAGTGATAGGGCCGTATGCATCAAGCGCTACCACGATACCTGCCATCGACAACATCGACGTCGCGGCGACTGCGATACCGTAAATGCCACCCAACCAATAGGCGGAGTAGATGGCCGCACAAACAAACAGCACGGGCCAAGCAGTGGAGCGCATCGATACACCCAGACCTGCAATGATGTTGGTACCATGGCCTTGACTCGATGCCTTGGCAATGTGCTTGACTGGCGCGTAGTCTGTGCCAGTGTAGTACTCGGTAATCCAAACTAGGACCGCTGTCAGCAACAGACCAACAACCGTGGCACCAAACAGGCGCATCTTGCCACCCGTGGCAAAACCCACATCTGCCAGTGCGTTATCAGGCATGATCCAGTTCGTCGCGAAGTAAAACGCCACGAGTGAAATCACGCCAGCAATCACCAAACCCTTGTATAGCGCAGGCATCACGTTTTTCATGCCAGGCGTTGCTTTTACAAACGAGCATCCGATGATCGAAGCAATGATCGAGATCCCTCCAAGCACCAAGGGGTAAATCACCGCCTCAGCGGTGGCGACCTTAATCATCAGAGCACCTAACACCATCGTTGCGATGAGTGTCACGGCGTATGTCTCAAACAGATCAGCGGCCATCCCTGCGCAATCGCCAACGTTATCGCCAACGTTGTCTGCAATCACCGCCGGGTTGCGTGGGTCATCCTCTGGAATTCCAGCTTCGACTTTACCAACCAAGTCTGCGCCTACGTCAGCGCCTTTCGTGAAAATGCCACCGCCCAACCGCGCAAAGATGGAGATCAGTGATGAGCCAAAAGCTAGACCGATTAACGGATGCAGAATCGCAGACATGCTCTGGCTCTTGCCTGTCGCCTGCAAGTACATGTAGAACAGTCCGACACCAAGCAATCCCAAGCCGACAACTAGCATGCCGGTAATCGCGCCACCTTTGAATGCAACGTTTAGTGCCTCGTTCATTCCTTTAGTCGCTGCTTCGGCTGTACGCACGTTTGCGCGAACGGAGACATTCATGCCGATAAAGCCGCACGCACCAGAAAGCACGGCACCGATCACAAAACCGACCGCAGTCGCCTGATCTAGAAACACCGCAATCAGGATCGCCAACACCACGCCGACGATACCAATCGTTTTGTACTGCCTCGAAAGATACGCCCCAGCACCTTGTTCAATCGCTGCGGCAATTTCCATCATCTTGGCATTGCCGGTACCTTGGTTCAAAATCCACGACCGCACTACAAAGCCATACAAAACTGCGAGTACTCCACAGCCCAGGGCAAAATAGAGGCCCAACGTAACGTTGCTCATGCTCGAAAGCTCCTTAAGTGATGTCTCTTTAATACTTATTATTCCGATAGGGATATTTCCCTACCGAGCACTTAAAAAAGTGTCTTGAACAGTATCCAACAGATCGAGGCCAAGAGGGAGTCTTTGTTTATTTGTTAAGATTAGGGTATTCACTAACTAAGCCTATCCTCGGAGCCCTAATGAGTCTCGACAACGTCAAGCCTGGCAAAAAGATCCCTGAATCATTCAATGTGATTATCGAGATCTCTATGAATGCCGATCCCATCAAATATGAGGTCGATAAAGAGTCTGGTGCGATTTTCGTCGATCGCTTCATGGGTACCTCGATGCACTACCCTTGCAACTATGGCTACATCCCAAAAACCATCGCAGGCGATGGCGACCCGGTAGACGTGTTAGTGATTACTCCCTTCCCCGTAATCCCAGGCGTGGTGGTGCGATGCCGTGCATTGGGCGTACTAAAAATGACGGACGAGGCAGGTGATGATGCCAAGTTGCTGGCCGTACCGGAAGACAAAATCCTCCCGATTTACAGTCATTGGAA
>JBEDEU010000120.1:0-6718 GCA_041175585.1 Pseudomonadota bacterium
GGGGTAGTACTGCAGACCGTTACGTTCGTAGGCATCTGCCCACGCCCAGTCAAAAACAAACTCGCCGTACGAATGACTTTTGGCATAGAGCGGCATGGCGGCGATCAGTTTGCCGGCATCATCGCGCAAGATGAGGTGCTTCGGTTGCCAGCCCGTTTTCATCGACACGCTAGCTGATTCTTCGAAAGCTCTTAAAAATGCGTGGCTGCTTAAAACAGAGCCGCCAGTTTCTTGAACTAATGTATCCCAAATGCTGGCGCTGATATCGCTGATCTGGTCCAGTATCTCGATGTGCACTGCATTCATGTGTTTCGACGGGCGTGATGGCGAGACTTCATGAATCCCGCAGCGATTAGTACGACGAGTGAGAGCAATAAAATCGCCCAGTCGCCAACTCGCGCGTAGAGTGTGGTCCCGTGCTGACCTTGGACGCTGACATCCAGGACGCCGGGGCGATGTGCGGGCAGCATCGCGATGACCTGGCCATGTTGATCTATCGCGCCGGTTACCCCCGTGTTGGTTGCACGCACCATTGGGCGAGAGGTTTCGATGGCTCGCATACGCGCCATTTGCCAATGTTGCCGCAGAGCCCACGACTCTCCAAACCAACCAAGGTTGCTGAAGTTAGCGAGAATGGTCGCACCGGATAAAGTTGGTGATGCATCGGTTGTGCGACCGAGGGCGCCGAGAAGTTCATCGCCAAAGATGTCTTCGTAGCAAATATTCGCAGCAATCCGTTGATCTTTAATGACGAAGGGGGCTTGCGGATTTGCACCGCGATAGAAGTCCCCCATCGGAATCGACATTAAGTCCACGAACCAGCGAAAGCCCCAAGGGATAAATTCACCGAAAGGTACAAGGTGGTGCTTGTCGTAGCGTAACCCGGTCGTCGCGAGCTGAATTTGTTCAATCGTCGTGTCGGCGGTGATGCCAAGCACGCTATTGGTGTAGCTGCGATCGTTTGTGTTGAAGAGCGCACTTCCCATTAGCAACATCGCCGACTGTTTTTTTGCGACATCGATCCAAGCCTGCCAGACTGAGGGGGCGAGCTGATGTTGAAACACAGCCAATACTGTCTCGGGTAACAGAATGGCTGCGGGTATCGGGCTATTTGGAGGCGTTGGCGTCTGGGCTAGTTTTAGGTGTTGGGCGATCACCTCTTGCAGGTGAGCTGGTGTGAATTTTAGGCCTTGTTCGACATTGCCCTGTACTAATCGCAATGCAATTGGCGAGCCAGCAGGCTGCGTCCAGTTGATGTGTCCCAGTCCCCAGCCCAGTAGGCCGATTGTCAGTGCAATAACGCCAGCCACCGCGTGTGGCGTTTGAGATGAATCTCGATTTTGAGGGTCTTTCATGATCAGCCCTGCGATCACTGCAGCAACAAAGGCGGTGATAAAAGACACACCATAGGCGCCGAAGATACTTGCCCACGCAGCAAACCAGCTATCCACATGGGCGTAGCCGCTGCTCAACCAGGGAAAACCGGTAAATAGGTTCGCACGCAGCCACTCACCGACGGTCCATGCGGCAGCCCAAATAAGAGCAGCCCAAAGCGGTTTACCCAGTGTGTGGGGAGCGCGGGTAGGGTCTAGACCAAAACGATGTGTCAGCCATGCGGCGAAGGCAATAAACAATGCAAGGTAGGCACTCAGTGCAAGTAGCGCCGCAATGGCGATTGGCAAGGGCATCAGGCCGTAGACGTGCATGCTGATAGTCAGCCAATACAAACCTACTGCAAAATGCGAAAGACCAAACAGCCACGCACGACGCGCTGCGTATAACGCGTTTGAGGCGCGCCATACGCAGCCGACCAGCACTGCCATCGTCGCTAATTGAACGAGGCTCAAGGACCAGCTAGGAAGGGGCTCGGCAGCGTAAGTGAGAGCTTGCGTCGCGCCCGCAACCATTAGCCCAACGGCTAGGCGCCATTTGAGCCAGAACTGCGTCACGATGCTTGAGTGATCCGGTTGGGTTCAGCGCCAGTACGTTGTCTGACGCGAAGCCAGAGCGCACGTCGTGCATCGGCACGCATCACTTCAAACCGCAAGTCCCCGTGTTGTTGGATATCGCCTCGTTTGGGGATGCGTCCAAGCTCGTGTGCGAGCCAGCCACCAACGGTATCGTATTCACCTACCGGAAGATCTGTATCGAGCGCGGCGTTGACAGCGTCTATCTCGGTGGTAGCCAACATCCGCCAAGCTCGAACTCCATCCGAAAAAATAGTTTTCTCACCGTCAACGTCATACTCGTCTTCGATTGAGCCAACAATTTGCTCGAGTACATCTTCAAGCGTCACTAATCCGGTGATGCCACCGTGTTCGTCAATCACAATCGCCAAGTGGTTTCGGTTGCGTCTGAATTCTTGCAACAGAACGTTTAAGCGCTTCGTCTCTGGGATGAAAATCGCTGGGCGTACGAAATCTTTTAACGATAGTTCGGGTGTCACCATCAGACGCAGTAAGTCTTTGGTCATCACAATGCCGATAATGTTGTCGCGACTGCCTTCAAACACTGGGAAGCGTGAGTGCGCCGCCTCAATGATTTCAGGCATGAGTGTGGTGACGGGCTCCGCGACATCGAGCATATCCATTCTGCCTCTCGGAACCATCACGTCCATCGCCGTTTGCTCGGCAACTGCCAGGGTGCCTTTCAGCATCGAGTAGGCATCAGCATCAATGAGATTGCGTTCGCGCGCTGCTTCAAGCACCGTCACGATACCTTCCCGATCTTCGGGCTCGCGGCGCATTAAGGAAAGCAGGCGATCTAGCAGGCGGGGTCTGTTTGACTTGGCCGAAGGACTGGTCACTTCAGCAGCAGGATAGGGATCTGACATTGTCCGGGGACAGAGTGGAGGAAGGTCTAGGATAACCTGAAAGTGCGGGTTAGGTTGTGCACCAAACTAAGGCGCGCGATACGGGTCACTAATACCCATTTCGGCGAGGATTTTAATTTCGAGCGATTCCATGGCTTTTGCGTCGCGTGCGCGCACGTGGTCGTAACCCAGCGCGTGCAGTGCGCCGTGAATCGTCAGGTGCGCGGCATGACAAAGAAACTCTTTGTGTTGCGCTCGGGCCTCTTGCTTCATGATCGGCAGGCACAGAACGATGTCGGCTGATGCAGTGCCGTCGGGAGCGACGCCATATTCAAACGTCAGAACGTTCGTCGCATAGTCCTTATTGCGATACTGCGCATTGAGCGTTCGCGCACCCGCAAGACCTTCAAGTCTCACCACAACCGCAAAAGTAGAGAGCTCTAAGGCTTGCTCTGCATGCGCGGCGAGTAGAGCGCGCTGTACCCAGCGGCGGATACGCCAGCGAGGCAGGAGCGGCGCCGATACGCCATATTGAACTGCTAGGGCGAGCTTAATTGTTGGATTGTTCGGCTTGCTCATACGCATCCACAATACGCGCAACAAGGGGGTGGCGCACAACATCTTTGCTCGTGAACTTTGTCATCGCGATACCCTTTACGTCCTGCAGGACTTGAACAGCATGAGCGAGACCGCTTTTATGACCCTTAGGAAGATCAACTTGCGAAGGATCCCCCGTGATGACCGCCTTGCTTCCAAAGCCGATCCGGGTCAAGAACATTTTCATCTGCTCTGGCGTAGTGTTTTGCGCTTCGTCCAGAATCACAAACGCGTGATTGAGCGTGCGCCCTCGCATATAAGCGAGCGGTGCAATCTCAATCGTTTGTTTTTCGAAAAGACGCTGTACCCGTTCAAACCCCATCAGGTCATACAGGGCATCGTAAAGTGGTCGCAGGTAGGGGTCGACCTTTTGCGCGAGATCTCCGGGTAAAAACCCCAGACGCTCACCAGCCTCGACCGCAGGGCGCGTCAGAATGAGACGCTGTACCGTGTCACGCTCCATAGCATCAATCGCACAGGCAACTGCGAGCCAGGTTTTCCCTGTGCCGGCTGGCCCAATACCGAAGGTGATGTCGTGTTTCAGAATGTTATTGAGATAGTCGCGTTGACGTGGTGTGCGTGGGCGCAGATCGCTGCGGCGTGTGCGCAGAGCGATCGTGCCACTCTCGTCATCGAGCGGTGGAAAATCTTTTGGATCGAATTGTTGAGCGGCTGGATGCGCTAAGCGACCTACGCCAATCTCAACTAAGGCGAGTTGTATATCGTCAATGGACAGTGGGCGCTGTGCGGCGCGCTCATGTAATGCGAGCAACATCGTGCCCGCAGCCTCGGCGTACGGGCCGCGCAAAGAAATCGTATCCGCTTGTCGAGAAAGATCCAGGTCAAGACCATCCGCGACGCGTCGCAAATTCTCGTCGAGTGGGCCGCACAGGTTGGAGAGCTGCTGATTGCTGCCCTCCAGCTTTATTTTCACAGGGAGTACGCGTCCACGCGCTGAAGTTTTTGCGGGTGAGCGACTCATGCGTGTGCAACGCGTCCACGGAAGGTGTTGGTCATCGCGTCAGTGATGACCACGTCAATCATTTGGCCGATCAGGCGCGGGTGACCCGCAAAGTTCACAATGCGATTGTTTTCCGTCCGGCCACTCAATTCGGTGGCGTCGCGTGTGGAGGTACCTTCTACTAAGATCCGTTGCGTGGAACCCACCATGCTGCGCGCGATGGCGTGTGCTTGTTCGTTGATTCGCGCTTGCAGTTTTTGTAGACGTTGCAGTTTCACGGTTTGAGGCGTGTCGTCAGTCAGATCGGCAGCGGGCGTGCCGGGTCGGCGCGAGTAGACGAACGAAAACGATGTGTCAAAACCGATTTCATCGATAAGTTTCATTGTCTTTTCGAAGTCTTCTTCTGTTTCGCCCGGAAAACCAACAATGAAGTCTGAAGACAGCGTCAAGCCGGGACGTGCAGCCCGCAACTTGCGTACGACCGATTTGAATTCAATCGCCGTGTAGCCACGCTTCATCGCGGCGAGTACGCGATCGCTACCCGCCTGCACTGGTAAGTGTAAAAAAGAGACAAGTTTTGGTAGACGCGCATAGACATCGATCATGCGTGCAGTCATTTCTTTTGGGTGAGACGTCGTGTAGCGAATACGTTCGATTCCTGGAATTTCGTGGACGTACTCCAATAGCGTGGCGAAGTCGGCAATCTCGGCCTTACCGTTTTCGTCTTCGGCCATCTTGCCACGATAGGCGTTCACGTTTTGACCTAGCAACGTCACTTCTTTAACGCCCTGATCGGCGAGGTCAGCGACTTCGATCAATACATCTTCGAAGGGGCGCGACATTTCCTCGCCACGGGTATAAGGCACGACACAAAAGCTGCAGTATTTGCTGCAACCTTCCATGATGGATACAAAAGCAGTTGCGCCTTGCACGCGTGCTGGCGGCATGGCGTCGAATTTCTCAATTTCAGGGAAACTGATGTCGACTTGCGAACGGCCCTCGGCTTTACGTCGTGCAATCAGATCAGGTAGGCGGTGCAGCGTTTGGGGACCAAACACGACATCGACATAGGGGGCGCGATCGACAATCGAGGCGCCTTCCTGGCTCGCGACGCAACCGCCCACTCCAATCACAAGATCGGGGTTTAAGGCCTTGAGATGTTTGACTCTGCCGAGATCAGAAAATACTTTTTCCTGCGCTTTTTCACGGACAGAACAGGTGTTGAAGAGGATGACGTCGGCATCTTCCGGGTTATTTGTCACGACGACTCCACGCTCTTGGCCCAGCACATCGAGCATTTTGTCGGAGTCGTATTCATTCATCTGGCACCCGAAGGTGCGAATGAATACTTTTTTTGGATTCACGGGCTTGTCGCCCGGTACAGCGGTGTCTTTGTTTTGCATGATGTTGCCGGAGCGGGTGTTGATCCCGTGGGCAGAAAAATTACTCTTGATAAACCTCTTCGACTTCGTCGGCTTTTTTGATCGGTTTGATCATGTCTTCGCGCTTGATGCCAAGCCACATCGCGATGGCGGCGGCCACAAACACAGAAGAATAGATACCAAACCAAATGCCGATAGTCAGCGCGAGGGCAAAGTAGTGCAGGGTAGGGCCACCAAAAATCAGCATGGCCAACACCATCATTTGTGTAGAGCCGTGCGTGATGATGGTGCGAGAAATTGTTTGAGTGATTGCACTGTCGATGACTTCCCGCACGGTCGCATCACGATCCCTACGAAAGTTTTCGCGAATTCGGTCCATGATCACAACCGATTCGTTGACCGAATAGCCCAAGACTGCCAGGATGCCAGCCAGAACAGAGAGAGAAAACTCCCACTGAAAGAATGCAAAGAAGCCGAGAATAATGACCACGTCATGCAGGTTAGCGAGTACGCCGGCGACAGCGAACTTCCATTCAAAACGAACCGCTAAGTAAATGACGATACCAATGACCACAAAGAGCAACGCCATCAGGCCGTTTTCGACGAGTTCTTTACCGACTTGTGGTCCAACGAACTCAACGCGACGCAGTTCAACTGTTGAGTCTGAGGCTTTAAGTGCCTTCATCACAGTATCGCTCTGCGTGGCCGAGCTCTGCCCTGGAGCAAGCGGCAGGCGAATCATGACATCGCGCGACGTGCCGAAGTTTTGTACTTGAAAGTCTGTGTAGCCAAGCCCAGTCACGGCAGTACGTACTTTGTCTAGAGGTGCTGACTGCGCGTAGTTCACTTCCATCACTGTTCCACCCGTGAACTCAATCGACAGATGAAAACCTTTGGTTGCAATGAAAAATACTGCTGCAACAAAGGTTAAGAAGCTAATGGCGTTAAGCACCAGCGCATTGCGCA
>JBEDEU010000121.1:0-6690 GCA_041175585.1 Pseudomonadota bacterium
TTATTCTAAATTGCTATCCAATAAGAAAAAAAAGCGTGAACGAGACAAACAAAAATCTTAATTTGATTGAAGCGCAGTCCGTGCAAAGGTTTGTATACGAACTTTTTGTGGCTGCGGGCTTAAACCATGAGCGCGCAGAATCCGTTTCGCGTCTTTTAGTCCTAACGGACATGATGGGTCGCAGTACGCATGGTGTGTCACAGGTAAAGCTGTACCTTGATCAACTTGCTAGTGGCGGAATGTCAAAGACAAGTGACTACAAGGTCGTGCGCGATACTGGAGCGACCATCGTATGGGATGGTGATTACCTCCCAGGCCTGTGGCTTGTCGAACGGGCCTTAGCAGTTGGATACGAGCGTTTGCGCAAGCATGGTGTCGTGACTTTTTCCATCAAGCATAGCCATCACATTGGTTGCTTAGCTGCACTGGTGAAAGATGCCGCCGATCGTGGCTACTTTGTGACCTTGCTCTCGTCTGGTCCGCATGGAAAGTACGTTGCGCCATTTGGTGGAACGCAGGCACTATTTAGTCCGAATCCTATTGCATACGGAATTCCTAGCAGGGTACGCCCCGTGCTGGTCGACATGACGGCATCGATTACAACCGTATCGATGACAAGAGAGAAGGTTAAAAACGGGACGCAATTTGATCGCCCCTGGATGCTTGACTCGAAGGGCTATCCTACGACTGATCCTCGCGTGTTAGAAGTCAGTGATCCGCGCGGGAGCATGATGCTGTTGGGCGGACTAGATAGCGGCCATAAGGGGTTCGGTCTTGCGATCATGGTTGAGGCTTTGACCCAAGCATTAAGCGGACATGGACGAAAAGATGCCCCCAAGCGTTGGGGCGCGAGTGTGTACTTGCAGTTGATCGATCCTGAGGCATTTTCCGGACTTGCGGCATTTTGTGATCAGATGGATTTTTTTATTAACGCCTGTCATGCCAATACTCCAGTCGACGCAGCAGTTCCGGTACGTTTACCTGGTGAGCAAGCCGATAAAAATATCCAAGCGGCAAAGATAAATGGAATTGTTGTATCTACCCAGACCCGCGCTGAACTTGTGGAGTGTGCAAATAAGCTAGGTGTCGCAATACCATCGAGCGATTTTTCTAAGTTTTAAGGAGCAATCATGCAACATACTGAAAAACAGAAGCAAACATTTCTTGCCGGTTTAATCAAGCGCTGCACTGGCTTTTTGGCACTTGTTAGCGTCGCCGTCGCGACGATGTTACCTACCCAAACTTCGGCGCAGAGCGCAGGGGTGGCTAACTTCCCAGATAAGCCTGTTAAGTTAGTCGTTCCGTTCCCTGCGGGGGGGGCCTCTGATATTTTGGCGCGCTTGGTTGGCAAAGAGCTGTCTGAACTGTGGAAGCAGACGGTATTAATTGAGAATAAACCTGGTGCGGCTGGGCATCTTGGTGGTCAGTATGTGGCAACGTCCAAGCCGGACGGCTACACCATGCTTGTCGCCGACCTGAGCATTCTGACGATGACGCCGAGCCTGATGGATAAAATGACCTATAACCCTGCAAAGGAGCTGGCTTCGGTCGCAATCATCGCCTACTCGCCCCATATTTTGGTGGTTAAAAATCAGATGCCCGTGAAGACGTTTGACGAGTTCATCGCATATGCCAAGGCACAAAAAAATCCATTGAGTATTGGTGTGACCTTAGGCACTTCGACTCACTTGGCGGGTGTTGTCTTGAGTAAGAGCCTTGGGTTCGACTACAACTTTATTGGTTATAAAGGTGGTGCGCAGGTCGTGAGCGATTTGGCGGGCGGGCAAATCGACTCAACGCTCAATAGTTTTCTGGCAACTTATCCTATGGTGAAAGCTGGCAACTTCAGATTAATTGCGGTTGCGAGTCCGAAGCGCTTTGGTCAAATTCCTGACACAATGACCATTGCCGAGAGATCGCCAGGTTTTGTGACTGGCTCTTTCCAAGGAGTGGTGACTGCCGCGGGTACACCACCCGAGATCGTTGCTAAGATTAACGCCGACATCCTGAAGGTCGTAGCAAAGCCTGAGGTGCAGAAACGGTTTGTAGAACTTGGCTCCGAGAGTGTTACCTACAATCCGGTTGAAATGCAGAAATGGCTTGTGGATCAAACGGCATATTGGGGTAAAGTGATCAAAGACAACAACATCAAGCTTCAATAACGTGAAATATGTTAATGATAGGGGGCTAGGAGATGATCGCTAAAAAATTAGTTCCTATGTTCGCGGCGTGTATGGTTGTATTTGCCTCGACTCTTAACGCGCAGACCTATCCAGCTCAACCAATCCGGATGATCGTTCCTTATCCGCCTGGAGGATTTACTGATCTAGTGTCTCGCGAAGTGGCTTCCAGGCTGACTAAGGAACTTGGTCAGTCGTTTGTCGTGGAAAATCGCCCAGGAGCCGGTACAAACTTAGCAGCTGACCTTGTAAGTAAGGCCGCTCCTGATGGGTACACTTTGCTGATGGGTACGTCCAGCCTGGCTATCAATCAATCGTTGTACAGCAAAGTCACATATCACCCGCTAAAAAATTTGACGCCCGTGGGAATATTTGCCGCGACTGGGTATGTTTTATTAGCCAAAGCAGATGGACCATACAAGACTCTCAATGACGTCATTACGGCCGCAAGGAATGGAGCGGGAAAAGTGTCATACGGTTCATCGGGAAATGGGGCCGTAAACCATTTGGCGGGCGAACTCTTTGCCGCGAGCGCAGGAGTTTCTCTAATGCATATCCCGTACAAAGGAAGCCAGGCTGCATTAGTGGACTTGGGTGGTGGACGGATCGACTTATTTTTTTCGTCAGTTCTCGAGGGGCTACCTCAAATTCAGTCGGGACGAGTTATTGGGCTAGGCACTACAACGTCTGGGCCAATTGCCCAGTTGCCCGCGCTAGATCCTATCGGCAAAACGCTGCGGGGTTATGAGGTTATCTTTTGGATGGGATTGTTTGCGCCAGACGGTATCTCAGATCCCATCCTCGCTAGGCTCTCCAGCGCGCTTAAGACTATTGGGCAATCTGCTTCGTTTGATCAATGGTTGGCGCAGAGGGGCGCTCAGCCCTCGTGGTTAAGTCCTGAAGAGTCTAGAAAATTGATTGCGAGGGAAATAGGTACCTGGGGGCAAGCAGTTAAAGCCTCCGGCGCCCGTGTCGACTGAACGTAAGTTTTGGCAAATAAACTTGAATCACATTGAGCAAGCTTCATGCAACATAGCAACAAAAGAATTCTTACAACGCACACTGGCAGCCTTCCTCGCCCACTTGAACTGGTGCAGATGTATGCGGATCGCGCCAACGGTGCTGAAGTAGACCCAGCAGCACTTGCGTCGCTTGGCCATCAAGCCATGCAAACTGCTGTGGATCTTCAGCTCGCGAACGGTATTGATGTTGGTAACAATGGCGAGCAGCAGAGGGAGGGGTTCTTTCTGTATGTGCAGCGACGGATGTCAGGCTTTGGTGGCACGTGGAAGCGTTTTTCTCGCGGTGATGTTGAGCGCTATCCAGAATTTAAAAAAATGTTGGAACAACAGTCTGGCGGGAAGGTTGCTGTCAGTAACTTTTTGCCTCCGCGGGTAACCGGTGAGGTTCGCTATATCGATCCAGACTTGGCGGCATCGGAGGCGCGAGATTTTCGCAGTACGCTTAACGCACGAAAAGAAAAGACATTTACAGAAGCGTTCTTGACGGCACCATCACCTGGCATCATTGCTTCGGCTTGTAAGAATGAGTATTACGACACAGAAGAAGCGTATCTCGCTGCCTTGGCGGAAGCGCTGCGCCTTGAGTACGAGGCGATTGTTGATAATGGCTTTATTTTGCAGATTGATTGCCCCGACTTGGCGCTGGAACGACATGTCTCCTATCACGATGAGTCGGATGCTAAATTTTTAGGCTTTATTGAGCGTGTTGTTTCAGCTATCAATGTGGCACTGCGCAATATTCCGCAAGACCGTGTTCGTATGCATGTGTGCTGGGGGAATTATGAAGGGCCCCATGATTGTGACGTACCGCTGCGCAAGATATGGCCCGTCATACGGCAGACGAAGGTTGGCGGTTTTGTACTGCCCTTTGCGAATGCACGACACGCTCACGAAATGAAGGTCTTGCGCGAGCAGCCCCTACAAGACAACCAGGTCATCGTTGCTGGCGTGATCGATGTATTGACGAACTTTGTCGAGCATCCAGAGGTTATTGCTGAGCGTCTTGAGAAAGTGGCCGCAGATGTCGGCGATCCAACACGAGTTTTAGCCGGAACCGATTGTGGCTTTGATACCTCAGCAGGAATGGGCCGTGTTGCGACCGATGTTGTATGGGCCAAGCTACGCGCGCTTGCCGAGGGTGCGCGTATTGCAAGTGACCGATTGATTAAATAGTCAAACCGAGTAGGCCCACGGCCGGTTGGCACGATCAGTAGTTCTGAATCGTTCGATTGACTCGGATTTTGAAAGTGTCAGCGAGATCTCGTCGAGACCTTGCAGTAACATTTCTCGCAGCGCAGGCGGAGCGGTGAAGCTAAACCGTTTGCCGCTGCCTGTGCTGACTGAGAGCCCCTCTAAATCGACGGTGATTTGCTCTTGCCCCGAGCTCGCCTCAACTTCTGAAACAAGCTCCTTAATTTGCTCAATTGGAAGTTCGACCGGGACGATACCGTTTCTATAACAGTTATTAAAAAATATTCCGCCAAACGATGGCGCAATCACGGCACGAAACCCAAACTCTCTAAGGGCCTTGGGAGCGCGTTCGCGTGATGAACCACATCCAAAATTTCGATCTGCTAGCAAAATCTGGGACTGATTAAATGGACTTTGATTCAATATAAATTCCGGGTTAGGTGACCCGTTCGCTAAAAAACGCCAACCGTGAAATAGATGCGCGCCATAACCTTTGGCATCAGTCCCTCCTAAAAAAAGCGCGGGAATAATTTGATCTGTATCGATGTTGATACGCATGAAGGGTGCTGCGACCCCTGTAACGCGCTGTAGTGCTTCCATGTTTAGCTCAACTCCCTGGCGTCTGCAATACAACCCATGATGGCTGAGGCGGCAACTGTCGCCGGACTAGCAAGATGCGTGCGTGTCTTGGGTCCTTGCCGAGACTCGAAATTTCTATTGGTGGTGCTGATTACGCGTAAGTCGGCAAAACGGTTATCTCCGATATGTCCACAAAACCCACAGGCAGATTCGTGCCATTCAAAGCCAGCATCTTTGAAAATCTTGTCAATGCCTTCGGCTTCAGCTGCCCGTTTAACCGGACTAGAGCCGGGGACACAAATAGCTTGAATGCCGGCTTTCACCTTTCGACCTTTCAAGATCTGTGCCGCAGCACGTAAATCAGTGAGGCGAGCATTCGTGCACGAGCCGATATAGGCAACGTCGATTGGGGTGCCACGGATAGGTTCGTCTGCATGCAGCTTCATGTAAGTCAGGGCGCGTTCACCGAGCGCATTGGCCTCTTTGTCAGCGGCTTGGCCTGGGCTAGGTACAGCCGCACCAATACTGCCGACCTGCTGAGGACTAATTCCCCATGTAACTTGTGGTTCAAGGGTGTTGCAATCAATGGTGATTTCTTTGTCAAAAACCGCCGCATCGTCGGTTCTGAGAGTGCGCCAGTAGTCTGTTGCTTTCTTCCACGCATCGCCCTTCGGCGAAAACTCTGCATCTTTCAGATACTCAAAGGTTTTTTCATCTGGGGCGACAAAACCGTATTTGCACGAAAATTCAATAGACATGTTGCAAAGGGTGAGTCGGCCATCGATTGGTAGATCGCGCACTGCACTCCCGGCGTACTCTGTTGCATAGCCGATGCCACCCTGAGCGCCGATTGTGCCAATTAAGGCTAGGATCATATCTTTTGCATAGACGCCCGGCTTGAGTGTTCCCTCAAAGTTCACACGCATTGTCTTGGGTTTCGCTTGTGCCAGGGTCTGTGTGGCGAGCACATGCTCAGCTTCAGAGGCGCCTATTCCCCAGGCTAACGCACCTACGCCACCGATCGTGCTGGTATGGCTATCGCAGCATACTAACGTTGCCCCGGGGAAGGCGATCCCAAGCTCGGGTGCAACAACATGTGCGATTCCTTGTCGAGGATCGTCGTAATCTATAAAGTGCAAACCATACTTTTTAGAGGCGTCACGTGTTGTTTGAATCATCACTGGACCGCTTGTCGAAACTGAATCGCATGGCCCTCGTCCTGGTTGTGTGGAAATCAAGTGTTCAATGACTGTGAATACTTGATTGCGACTAACTGGGTTACGACCTGCCTCTTCAAGCGCGCGCAATGCTTGACTACCTGAGAGCTCATGTAAAACCAGGCGATCAATTTGCAGTAGATCTGATTCTTCGTCTAGTTTTGAAATGACGTGATCTCGCCATACTTTTTCAAAAAAGGTTTTAGCTTTATCTGCGCTCATGTGTAGCGTTTCTCGAGTTCTTTATAGTGATCAGCATTCAGCGCTGCCTGACGTTCGGCAAACATCATGAGCTGTGACTCAAAGCCTGCAATGGATCCGTGTGCCGCTAAGTGCTGCATGGCATTTTGCATGGCAAGCATGGATGCTTGTAGTGCTGCATTGGCATAGCAAATTACAGAGTAGCCAGCAGCCGCAAGTTCCTCACGTGGAAGCAAAGGTGTCTTTCCGCCAATCACCATATTGCAGAGGTGAATGCCGGGTACAGCCTGTGGAATTGCT
>JBEDEU010000122.1:0-6668 GCA_041175585.1 Pseudomonadota bacterium
GACTTGGTCCGCAACTTGCTGCACGAATTCGTTCGGCGCACCCATGGCGTCTGGTTTGGTTTGCGCTTGCGCCGCGATACCAAAGCTTAAGCTCAACAGAAAAGTGATCGTTGCAGAGAGGCGTGAAAGAGAGAGAGTCATATTGGTCGTACCTTGCTATTTTTTGTCAGGGATACCTAGGGATTTTTTGTCTGCCGCTTCTGCTTCAAAATCTTCGTAGTTCGGTAGGGCTTCCGCTTCGGCCCCTGGCCCGCGTACCTGAGCGCTACGGCGCTTCAGATAGGCGTCACGAATGAAGCTGTAGCGGTCAAGGGCGGTGCGATCAATGACGTTAGAAATGTCGAGGAGAGCCTCACGTCTGACGACTGCTTCTAAGCCGTAAAGGGAGTTTCTCAGATCAACGTTGCTGACAGTTGAACCCCATCCGACTTGGTTGACGTAAAGATCGACGATTTTTCCTGACCCATCACGTAGTGTCGATGAACCGATAATTGGCAGTACAACGTAAGGACCCGAGCTGACCCCCCAAACGCCGAGCGTGACGCCGAAGTCATTCGGGATGCGCTGTGCACCGCGTGCGCTCGCAAGATCAAGACACCCACCCAGGCCAGCCGTGGTGTTCAAAAGAATGCGACCCATCGTGTTCAGTGCATCTACTTGTCTGCCCTGTATGGCGCTGTTGAACATCGACCAGACATCGCCAATATTCAGAAAAATATTGTAGATACAGGTACGCACCGGCTGCGGTGTGATGAAGGCATACGCCTCGGCAACGGGTTTGAATATCGCACGATCAATGGTTTCATTAAGCTCAAACACCGCACGATTGGAGGCCTCAAGCGGATCGATAGGATTCGCGCTACCCACTGGTGAAGTGGTAACGCAACCTGTCAGCACAGTCAGACTGAGTGCGCCGACCCACCGGATTAAAGAGGACTTGTTCATGTCGCGGATACGTTACTTTGCCGGTGCCGGCGTTGTTGTCTGCGGGCTGCCTTGTTTCTCAGCCTGCCCATAGAGGAATTGACTGATGAGGCTTTCAAGGACGATCGCGCTCTGTGTCATTTTGATCGTTGCACCGGCGGTGAGATTGGCATCATCACCCCCTGGCTCGATCCCAATGTATTGTTCCCCAAGTAAGCCCGAGGTTAGAATTTTTGCCGAGGAATCCAGCGGAAATTGATACGACTTTTCCATTTGCAACGTCACGACTGCTTGAAAAGTTTTCTCGTCGAGAGTGATTGACGCAACGCGCCCCACCACGACACCGGCGCTTTTGACAGGAGCGCGTACTTTTAGGCCGCCGATGTTGTCGAACTTTGCTGTCAAGGCGTAGGTCGGCGCGAAAGAAAAGCTACTGAGGTTCCCCGCACGCAGGGCGAGGAAGGTCAGAGCGATTGCACCGAGTAATACAAAGAGCCCGACCCACCAATCTGTTTTTTCATTGGACATTTTTTGACTCCGGAATTAGTTGCTGAACATCAAAGCGGTCAGCAGAAAATCGAGACCGAGCACAGCGAGTGAACCTGCGACAACAGTGCGTGTTGTCGCACGTGCGACTCCTTCGGGTGTGGGGCGAGCTTGCCAACCTTCGAAGAGGGCGATCAAGGTCACAGCCACACCAAATACGACACTTTTGATCACGCCATTCATGACGTCTTTCCAGACATCGACACCGCTTTGCATTTGGGACCAGAATGCCCCCGTATCAATGCCGATCATCAGCACTCCGACAATCCAGCCACCGAGAATACCTACCATCGAAAACACCGCTGCCAAAATAGGCATTGCAATGACGCCCCCCCAAAACCGCGGGGCTAGTACGCGGCACACAGGGTCGACGGCCATGACCTCCATGGCGGCGAGCTGTTCACCTGCCTTCATTAGGCCAATTTCCGCTGTGAGTGAAGTGCCTGCTCGTCCGGCGAATAGTAATGCCGTGACCACTGGACCAAGCTCGCGTGTAAGAGACAGTGCGACCAGTAAACCCAGCGCCTCTTCAGAGCCGTAGCGATTGAGCGTGTAGTAGCCTTGCAGACCCAGAACGAAGCCTACGAAGAGGCCTGAGACGGCAATGATTAATAATGAATGATTGCCAATGAAATGAATCTGCTGAGACACCAGACGTGGCCGTGTGAGCGCAATGCTACTTTCTGAAAGCAAACGTATAAAGAACCTCGTGAACACCCCAAGGCCGATCACGCGTTTGCGCACCGCGGCTCCAAGCGCAGAGATCCCGCGTGGCGACGTCATTGTGCAACTCCTTGTCGGCTCAGCCAAGATTCAAAGGCAGGCGTGCTTGGATATTCGAACGGAACAGGTCCGTCAGGGTGCCCGTTTAAAAATTGTTGTACGTAGGGGTCGGTCGAAGCGTGCAGCGTGGCTGGTGTACCGTGGGCTTTGATACAGCCTTGGCCGACTAAATAGACTTGATCCGCAATCGCGAATGATTCGGCAATATCGTGAGTGATCACGACGCTCGCGCAGCCGAGGCGATCAGACAGGCTTCGAATCAGTCGTGCTGTAATCCCTAGCGAGATTGGATCTAGCCCTGCGAACGGTTCGTCATAGAGAACGAGCTCAGGTTCAAGAATGACAGCGCGCGCCAAGGCAACACGGCGAGCCATTCCGCCGGAAATTTCAGAAACCTTGAGATGCGCCGCGCAGCGTAAGCCGACCGCCTCTAACGTGTTGAGCACACGCGTGAGCATGTCGGCAGGATTGAGCTTGGCATGCTCGCGCAGTGGAAAGGCGACGTTCTCAAAGACATTTAAATCAGTGAATAGCGCACCTTGCTGAAATAAAACGCCCATGCGTTGTCGCAAGTTTTGCAGTTGCCGGGCATCGGTGTGGCCGAGATCTTGATCGAATAACGTCACGGTGCCTGCACGTGCCCGCAGCTGCCCTGTTGCAGCACGCAGTAATGTTGTTTTACCCGAACCGGAGCCCCCCATCATGGCAACAACCTGACCACGAGAGACCTCGAGTGAAATATCGCGCAAGACCGTGAAATCGCCATAGCCTAACGAGACGCTATCTAGGCGCAGCACCGGATTATTGGAGACGGAGGCGGGCGAGGGCATGATGAGCCAAAAGGATCGGGTCTTAGCCGTGGAGCTCGGTCAGAGCTTGGCGGCAGTCTGTGGGCGCATTGTAGCCCCGAGAGCGTGTTCTCTGCGACGCCGTCGCAGAGTCTGAGAGGTCTTTAGCGCGGCTGGATGTTGGCAGCGCGGATCACCTGCGCCCACTTTGCTGTTTCGCTACGAATAAAGTCACCGAACTGCTCAGGTGTGCCGCCTACAGCTTCGCTACCCACGCTGGAAATGGCCTGCGCGACGTCCGGATCTTTCAAAATTTCATTGAACAGCTGATTCAGGCGGCTGATGATGGGCGCGGGCGTCCCAGCGGGCACCACAATGCCTTGCCAGTTGTAGGATTCAAAGCCTTTTATGCCACTTTCTGCCATCGTTGGAACATCAGGAAGTATGGCGAGCCGTTTTTGGGAGGTCACAGCGAGAGGCTTGACGCGGCCGGCCTGAATGGAAGGCAGCGCGGCATACCCCATCTCAAACATCATGCTGAGATGCCCTGCCATCAAATCCGTTGCAGCGGGCGAGCCGCCCTTATAGGGAACGTGCACGATATCGATCTTTGCCGACTCGCGAAACATTTCGCCTGATAAATGGTGTGCACCGCCGACGCCTGAGGATCCGAAGGTGAGCTTCCCAGGAGTTTTCGATGCGAGCGCGATCAGCTCCGCCAAGGTTTTGACGGGTAACGCAGTCGCAACGCTTAGAACGAGCGGACTATTTTCGATCAAAATGACCGGAGCGAGGTCCTTTAGTGGATCGTAAGGCAGCTTCGTCATCAGCGAAGGGTTAACGGCAAGCGGCGCTAAGTTACCCGACCCGAGTGTGTAGCCATCTGGTGGAGCTTTAGCGATCAAAGCTGTACCGATAACACCACCAGCGCCGCCTTTGTTTTCAACAATGACCGGCTGTCCAATTTTGTCAGAGAGTTTGCGAGCCAACAGCCGCATGCGCGTGTCAGAGAAACCGCCAGGCGCATAGGGCACGATCAATGTAATCGACTTGTTCGGCCAGCCGGCAGGCGCAGTCGTCTGCGCCTGCACCCCCAAAGAGAGTGCGGCACAAACCGAAAACAGGACTGATCGAACAAAACGTGGCAGCAATTGCATAGTGCGGCTCCTGAGCAGTTGGGTGCTTGCCTTAGCGAGGTAAAACGCTCGAGCCCATCAAGAACTCATCTACCGAGCGTGCGCACTGGCGACCTTCCCGAATTGCCCAGACAACCAAGGATTGACCACGGCGCATATCGCCCGCCGCGAAAACCTTGTCTACGCTACTACGATAGTCGTCAGTGTTGGCGCGCGCGTTACCACGAGGATCTTGATCGATGCCAAATGCCTTGAGTATGTTGCTGACAGGAGCGACAAAACCCATTGCCAACAAGACGAGATCAGCCTGAATATCGAATTCAGAGCCTTTCACTTCTTGCATTTTCAGTTGACCGGTCGACTCGTCTTTTACCCACTCAACGCGGCAAGCGACGAGCTTTTCGACCTTGCCATTCTTTCCAACCAGCGACTTGGTGGTCAGAGCCCAGTCACGCTCGGCACCTTCTTCATGGGAGGAGGACGTGCGCAATTTCGCTGGCCAGTAAGGCCATGTCAGTGCTTTGTTTTCACTTTCGGGAGGACGTGGCATCAATTCGATCTGTGTGACTGACTTTGCACCGTGACGGTTGCTTGTGCCAACGCAGTCTGAGCCGGTGTCACCACCGCCGATCACGACAACGTGTTTGCCTTTTGCGAGGACTTGACCAGGAACTTTATCGCCAGCAACCACTTTGTTTTGTGGACGCAGGAAATCCATCGCGTACATGACGCCATCGAGTTCACGGCCGGTGACGGGCAGATCCCGTGGTGTTTCACAGCCACCAGCCAAGACAACTGCATCAAATTCTTTTTTAAGCGCCTCTGGTGTCTTAACGGTGAGTGCTTTGTCAGGGCAGTCGCCCGCTTGACCGATGTAATGCGACGTTTTGAAGGTCACACCCTCAGCTTGCATTTGTGTGACGCGCTGATCGATCAACTGTTTTTCAAGTTTGAAATCGGGGATGCCATAGCGCAGCAAACCACCGACACGATCATTTTTTTCAAAGACGGTGACGTCGTGACCGACACGCGCCAATTGCTGCGCGCAAGCTAGACCCGCAGGGCCCGAGCCGATGACGGCGACTTTCTTGCCAGTCTTCTGTTCAGGTGGCTGAGGCACAACCCAACCTTCAGACCAGCCCTTGTCGATGATGGCGTGCTCGATAGACTTGATACCTACCGCGTCGTCATTGATGTTTAGTGTGCAGGCAGCCTCGCAGGGCGCGGGACAAATACGGCCCGTGAACTCTGGGAAGTTATTGGTTGAATGCAGCACATCTAAAGCGCCACGCCAGTTTTGGCGATAAACAAGATCATTCCAATCCGGGATGATGTTGTTGACGGGACAGCCGTTATTACAAAACGGAATGCCACAGTCCATGCAGCGCGCGGCTTGCTTGCCTGCCTGCTCGTCTGTCAGGTGCAGTACAAACTCGCGCCAGTGCTTCAGGCGATTCGCAGGGGCCTCAGAAGCTTCTTGCAAGCGATCGACTTCGAGAAATCCAGTAATTTTTCCCATGATTATTCCTTAAGCAGCCTTGGGCTGAGGGTTAGCGGCGCGCCACATTTCACCGAGCGCGCGCTTGTAGTCGACAGGCATAACTTTGATAAATTTGGAACGAGCGCTTTCCCAATTGCTGACGAGATCGCGCGCACCGAAGCTGCCTGTGTAGCGGAAATGGTTTTCAACCAAACGTTTCAGGATGACTTCATCGGTTTCACGTTCGCCACCGCGGGTCATGCTGTGCCAGACGTCAATGCCTTGAGCTTTTTGCTGCTCAGCTGAGGCAAGAACAGGCTCGATTTCAACCATCGTCATATTGCAACGTTCGGCGAAGGTTTTTTCTGGGTCCCACACGTAGGCCACACCACCAGACATCCCTGCGGCGAAGTTACGGCCTGTTTGCCCGAGGACGACAACTGTCCCGCCCGTCATGTACTCACAACCATGGTCGCCTGTACCTTCAACCACTGCGGCTGCGCCGGAGTTGCGCACGGCAAACCGCTCGCCTGCGACACCATTGAAATACGCTTCGCCGGCTGTTGCACCGTACAACACGGTATTGCCGATGATGATGTGTTCAGGACCAAAGCCACGGAAGTCATTGGGCGAGCGCACGATGATCCGACCGCCTGACAAGCCTTTGCCGACATAGTCATTACCTTCGCCAACCAGATCAAGCGTGATGCCGCGTGCAAGGAAAGCACCAAAGCTTTGACCTGCCGTACCGTTACATTGGATGTGGATCGTGTCATCAGGCAGACCTTCATCACCGTAACGCGAGGCGATACGGCCAGACAACATTGCGCCGATGGTGCGGTTACGGTTGCGTACTGGAACGATGAAAGAGACCTTTTCGCCGCGCTCGATAGCGGCTTTGCTGCGCTCAATCAGTTCATGGTCAAGCGCTGCTTCCAGGCCGTGATCCTGACCTTCGATCTGTCGGCGTGGGCTGTCGTTGCCCGGCTGATAGAAGACGCGGCTGAAGTC
>JBEDEU010000123.1:0-6627 GCA_041175585.1 Pseudomonadota bacterium
GTTGACTCAGTCGGAGGAAAAAACGCCTCACTAGGCGAAATGATTAGCCAGCTCGCGCACGCGGGCGTTCGAGTGCCTGGTGGTTTCGCGACCACTGCTCAGGCGTTTCGTGATTTCCTGTCTGGCACTGGGCTGGATACGCGTATTGCAGATCGACTCAGCACCTTGAATCCAGATGATGTGCGAGAGTTGGCTATTGCTGGTGCGCAAATTCGACAGTGGATTGTTGACGCGCCACTTCCTAAACAATTGCACGATGACATTGCAACGGCCTTCGCGCAACTTGATGCTGACGGCAAGGGCTCTTTTGCTGTGCGGTCATCTGCAACAGCTGAAGACTTGCCGGACGCATCTTTTGCGGGCCAGCAAGAGACATTCTTGAACGTTGTTGGTTTCGATGACGTTATCGACAAGATTCGACATGTATTCGCCTCGCTCTACAACGACCGCGCGATTTCGTATCGCGTGCACAAAGGCTATGCGCACGCAGATGTTGCGCTGTCTGCTGGTATTCAACGGATGGTCCGCTCTGATAAGGGCAGTGCTGGGGTTATGTTTACGCTCGACACCGAATCTGGTTTTACCGATGTGGTGTTTATTACCTCTTCCTACGGACTTGGTGAGACGGTCGTGCAAGGCGCTGTGAACCCCGATGAGTTTTATGTGTTTAAGCCGACGTTGGCAAGCGGCAAATATCCAATAGTGAGTCGACGTATCGGTTCGAAGCTGCTCAAGATGGAGTTTGATACCGCGCGCACCGAAGGTCGCGCGGTGCGCACAGTGGACGTACCTGTGTCAGAACGTAATCGCTTTTCGCTTACAGATGACGAGGTCATCGAGCTCGCCAAATACGCAGTCATTATCGAGCAGCACTACCAACGCCCAATGGACATTGAGTGGGGACGCGACGGTATTGACGGGAAGATTTACATCCTGCAGGCACGCCCTGAGACTGTTAAGTCACAACAGGGTCATAACGATGTTCAGCAGCGTTACAAGCTAAAGGCGACAGGCGACGTGCTTGTCACTGGTCGTGCAATTGGTCAAAAAATTGGCGCTGGACCTGTGCGTGTTGTGGCTGATATTTCCGATATGGATAAAGTCCAACCTGGTGATGTGTTGGTCACCGACATGACCGATCCAAACTGGGAACCGGTGATGAAGCGTGCTTCCGCGATTGTGACGAATCGCGGTGGGCGTACGTGCCACGCGGCGATTATTGCGCGCGAACTAGGAATTCCAGCTGTCGTGGGTTGTGGTGACGCGACTGATCGACTCAAAGATGGTCACCAAGTCACGGTATCTTGCGCTGAGGGTGATGAGGGCCGAATTTACGACGGACTGATCGAAACCGAGATCGAGGAAGTTCAGCGTGGCGCAATGCCCGATATTGGCCTGAAGGTCATGATGAACGTCGGTAATCCGCAGCTGGCCTTTGATTTCTCCTCAATCCCGAATCATGGCGTCGGTCTTGCCCGACTTGAGTTCATCATTAATAACAATATCGGTATCCATCCTAAAGCAGTACTCGACTATCCCAACGTTGACGCGGAGCTCAAGGTCGCTGTTGAATCTGCAGCAAGAGGACACGCAAGTCCTCGTGCATTCTTTGTTGAGAAATTGGCTGACGGCGTTGCAACGATCGGTGCGGCTTTCTATCCGAAATCGGTCATTGTGCGCCTCTCAGACTTTAAGTCCAACGAGTATCGCAAACTAGTTGGCGGCTCACGCTATGAGCCAGAGGAAGAAAACCCAATGTTAGGGTTTCGTGGTGCCTCGCGCTATATCTCTGCCGATTTTGCCGAATGTTTCAAAATGGAATGCGAGGCGCTAAAACGCGTTCGCAACGACATGGGCCTAACAAACGTCGAGATTATGGTGCCGTTTGTGCGGACAGTGCAACAAGCTAAACGGGTAGTTGACTTGTTAGCGGGGCATGGCTTGGTGCGTGGAGAGAATGGTTTGCGTCTCATCATGATGTGCGAAGTCCCATCTAATGCCATTTTGGCGGAGCAGTTTTTGGAGTATTTCGATGGCTTCTCGATCGGTTCCAACGACTTGACTCAACTGACACTTGGTCTGGATCGTGATTCTGGCATGGAATTATTGGCCGCAGACTTTGATGAACGCGACGACGCAGTCAAGTTCATGTTGAGCCGTGCGATTAATGCATGTTTGAAAGCAGGCAAATACGTTGGAATATGTGGACAGGGGCCAAGCGACCATGCTGACTTTGCACTGTGGCTGAGAGATCAGGGCATCTTGTCGATGTCTTTGAACCCCGATACGGTGGTGGACACCTGGAAGAAGCTCGCGGGTTAGTAGAGCGTGTCTGTAGAGCGGTGTAATGTGCAACGGGGCCTTAGGGCCCCGTTTCTTTTATTCTCGATTGCGTGTGTCATGCTTCATGAGGCGTTCTTTTTCACGCGCCCAATCTTTCTCTTGTGCTGCGTCACGTTTGTCGTGCAGCTTTTTCCCTTTCCCTAGGCCAAATTCAAGCTTGATTCGGCCATTTTTGTAATGCAAATTGATGGGGACGAGCGCGTAGCCGCGTTGTTCGACTTTTCCGATGAGTTTGCTGATTTCCTCGGCTTTGAGCAGCAATTTTCGTGTCCGGGTCGAATTGGGTAAAACGTGGGTCGAAGCCGAGTGCAGGGGACTGATATGCATACCTAACAGCCAGAGTTCGCCCTCCAGAATCACGACATAGCTTTCCTTTAGCTGTGCACGGCCCTCTCGGATGGCTTTAACTTCCCAACCCTGCAGGACTAGACCCGCCTCAAAGCGTTCCTCTATCAGAAAGTCGTGAAACGCCTTGCGGTTTTCAATAATGCTCATTATTTAGGTCATTTGACTGTAATAGCCAACATACTCATGAATGCTTGGACACACAGTTTAACCCGTGCTGCAGCAGGACTGATATCTAGGTAAAATCCGTTGCAATTTTGAAAAACACAGTCTTTTCTCTGATTAAGACTCACTCGACGTCTCTCATCCTCGTTCCAGATACTTTACGTTGCCATGGTTTTCTCCTCGTTGGTATTCCTGTATCTGTTTCTTCCCTGTAGTCTGATCCTTTATTACTTTTTCGGCTCAAAATTTCGGCATGGTGTCGGTGCCGATGGCACAACGGATCCTGGTGCCCCGACCTCAGCACAGAACTACATCCTGATCGCTGTCAGTTTGTTTTTTTATGCTTGGGGAGAGCCTATCTGGGTTTGTTTACTCGTACTGACGGCTGCGGTCGATTGGTTTGCAGCACTCTGGATGGAGCGGACGCGGGGAACAAATGGCCCGAAGTTCGCGCTTGCGTTATCGCTAGTATCTAATTTATCGCTGCTGGGCGTCTTCAAATACAGCGATTTCGTTGTGGATAACCTCAACACGACCTTTGGTGCATCGTTTAACTTGCCAGGATATGCGCTTCCTATTGGCATCTCTTTTTACGTATTCCAAACACTTTCTTATTCAGTGGACGTCTACCGTGGTGATGTCCGTGCCCAACGTCGCTTCACTGACTTCCTACTCTTTGTCAGTCTCTTTCCGCAGCTAGTCGCCGGTCCTATTGTTCGTTATGTACACATTGCCGCCGAGGTCCGGGGACGCCGGCACTCATGGGATTTGTTCAGTAGAGGGTTGCATCGTTTATGCGTTGGGCTTTTTAAAAAGGTATTCATTGCTAACGTGGCCGGGGAGTGGGCGCAGCGAACAATGGGCGGAGATCTCAGTCTATTGTCGACTGGCGACGCCTGGTTGGGATTAGCGATGTTCACCCTACAGATCTACTTTGATTTCTCTGCCTACTCGGATATGGCGATTGGTCTGGGCATGATGTTTGGCTTTCACTTCCATGAGAACTTTAACTATCCATACATTTCCAAGTCTGTTACTGAGTTTTGGAGACGCTGGCATATCTCGCTAAGTACCTTCTTTAGGGATTATGTTTACATCCCGCTGGGGGGACGTACCCGCCGGCCCTACAGAAACCTGTTTATTGTCTGGGCGCTGACAGGGTTTTGGCACGGACCGAGTTGGAACTTCATGCTATGGGGGCTTTACTTTGGTGTTTGGATTGCGATCGAACGCATCTTCCTAAGCCGACTCCTTGATAAGCTCCCATCGCTGTTTGGGCATGTCTACCTGTTATTGATTGTGACGCTGGGATGGGCGTTGTTTTACTTTACAGATTTGCACCAATTAAAAGAGTTTCTGATGATTTTGTTTGCCGTCAATGATGCGCCGCTGTTAGGTGAGCAAACGATCTCAGATCTTCAAGCCCATTCGCTTTGGCTGCCGCTCGCTCTGATCGCCTGCACACCGATCGCGCCTTGGTTAGCGTCCCGCGCCTTGCGCTTTGAGGTTGTGCGTGCGGTGGCGAGCTGGCGTCCTGTTGCGACACTGGGCTTGGACGTTGTTTTGTTGCTGTCTTGTACGGCACTCTTAGTTGGGCAGAGCTACAACCCATTCTTATACTTCCGGTTTTAATGGATCAGCCTAAGCAGACGTCAAACAGTGATCAACCGCTCGCAAGTCGATGGACTCGGGTGGTGCATGGCCTATTGATTTGCCTGTTGTTAACCGCTTTGGGCATTATCTTTATCGCAGAATATGCATCACGCGAAACTGTCTCTGCGACAGAGAATCGTCGTCTTGCTACCTGGCCAGAGCTGACACAGGAAAGTGTGCTGGACGGCAGTTTTGCTCGGGGCATAGAAGCTTACGTCGCGGATCATTTCCCGCTGCGGGATTATTTCACCGAGCTCGCTACACTCGTCAAGACGAATCGAGGTCTTGCGCTGGATGGCCGTGTTGTGCAGGTTAAGGGTGGTGAGTCTGGCTTTGAGGATGTGAATACGTGGGCTAAACCGCAGTCAAGCGCAGAGACTGAAGATGTAGCTAAAGAGGCGGTACCGGAGGCAGAAGTTGCGCTGGTGACGCCTGGTCTGGATCGCGAAACGAACACATCCACCGAAGTTAATGAGCGTAGTGACACCGCATCAGAATCAGCTACTAACACGGTTTCGGAGGCGAAACCGGAGGAACTGAAGCCAGCGCCCGAATTAAGGCTCGAAACAGAGCCAAAACCAAAGCCTAAGCCTGTCGAGGCTGCCACCCCAACGCCCCCAACGGCTCAAGCGCCCCCAGCGACAGCATCAACGACACCCGCACCTGTAGCAACTAATAAACCATTGAATGTTGTCGGCGGAGTGCTGCTGCATGAGGGACAGGCATTGTTCATGTTTGGTGGCACGGACAAGTCCGCGCAGGGGTATGCCAACGCCGTGAATACTTGGGTCGATCTGGTTGCGAAACCTAACAATATGCAAAGTGTAAGTGTCGTTGTGACGCCAACCAGTAGCCATTTTTACCTGCCTCCGGCTGCACGCGCGCGCACGACATCGGAAGCACAGAACTTAGGCGCGATGAAGGCAGCGCTCAATTCTGACGTACGGTTTGCAGACGTGATCTCTGAGATGCAAGACCACACTGCCGAGCCGATGTTTTTTAAGTCTGACCATCATTGGACTGGTTTAGGCGCTTATTACGCATACCGTGCCTGGGCAAATGTAATGGGGCTTACGCCTCTGGAGTTGTCCGCATTTGATAAGCGCTCAGTAGCAGGCGTTGCTGGATCGTTCTGGAGTCTGACACAAGCCCCGGAATTGAGACAAGCTGACAAAGTGTCTGATTACTATGTGCCGACGACAGTCACCGTAAAGAGTACGCAGTATGTGGGCCCAGAGCAGAAGACACCGGCCCCCCATGAGTTCTTTGCCGAGAAGAGTCGTGGTTATATCGTATTTTTAGGGGGAGATGTTCCGTTGCTTGTCGGAACGACAAATGCTGGCACAGGAAGAACCGCACTAGTGGTTAAGAACTCCTACGGCAACGCATTTGCACCGTACTTGTTACCTCATTTTGATAAAGTGGTTGTGGTGGACTATAGGTATGTGTTTCGTAATATCCAAGATATAGTCAAGACCTTCGGCGTAACGGATCTTGTGTTCGTGAATGCGACGATCACAGCCAATTCAGGCCCGCACCAAGAGCGGATGCGTCAAGTGGCGCGTGGTACCAGTACCGCATGGCAAACCGAAGCCGAGAAACGTCGGATCAAACAGGAAGAGGCTGCCGCCGCAGCTGCTGCCTCCCGTAATAGTGCACCCAGTCAATGATCTTTAAAGTTATGACACACAAGCCGCTGCGACAGCTGCGATCGTTTTGGATGGCCATTGTGTTGATCCTTGTGCCAACCGCATATGCATCAGCACAAACAGCGCCATTGGCGTTCAAACATGGCGACCGAGTGGTTTGGCTTGGCGATAGCATTACAGCGGCCTATACATATGGACGCTATATCGAAACATTTTTTCTCTTGCGTCGTCCAGATTTAGACTTAACTTTTTTCAACGCAGGAATCGGAGGACATTCGGCACTCGACGGGCTGAATCGTTTGGATAGGGATGTACTCGTCCATCGCCCAACCGTTGTTGTGATTAACTTCGGGATGAATGATGCCGCCTATCCACCGAATAGTCCGCATGCTGCATTCATTCAAAACATTAAGACCATGATCGAACGTCTGCGCGAAGGTGGAGTTAAGCGCATTATTTGGGTTGAGCCGAG
>JBEDEU010000124.1:0-6627 GCA_041175585.1 Pseudomonadota bacterium
GCGCTCGGTCAAACGGTTGTGGCAGACAATAAGGCCGGTGCAGGTGGAATGATCGGTACGGACGCGGTTGCGAAATCTACTCCTGACGGCTATACGATTTTGGCCGCTTCTGCAGGCCCCGTATCCGTTGCTCCGTTGCTGCAAAAGACACCTTACGACGTTGCGAAAGACCTCACCCCCATTGCGCTAACAGGTCTTTCCCCTTATGTGTTGGTGACTAATCCTAAGTTTCCAGCCAAAGATGCTGCCGAGTTTGTAAAGCTTGTCAAAGCGAACCCCGGCAAATACACGTTTGCAACCTCAGGCACTGGCGCTACAGCACACTTAGTGGCTGAGGCCTTTAATGCCGCTTTAGGTTTGAAGGCGGTCCATGTCCCTTACAAGGGTTCTTCGCCTGCATTGGCAGATGTGCTTGCCGGACGCGTGGATTACTGCCTGGAGACAGCAGCCGCTACGATGCCTTTTGTGAAAGACGGGCGTTTGAAGGGCTTAGGTGTGTCGTTGGAAAAGGGTAGTGCCGTCACCCCCGGTGTGCCCGCGCTTGCCACCGCTGTGAATATTCCCGGCTTTAACTTGGGTGCTTGGGCAGGTGTCATGGGACCTGCCGGCATGCCTCCTGATGTGGTCGCACGTCTCTCAAAGGCCGTGCGCGAGATCATGCAGTCCGACGACATCAAAGAGGTGTTCATGCGGATCGCAATTGAAATCGACTTCCGTGAACAGGCCGAGTTCTTAAAATACCTAGAAGCAACTCGCGTTCAGTTCACGGATGTGATTCAGCGCAATAACATCAAGCTCGAAGCGACTTAAGCCTTTTGACTTAAGCGCTGTGTTAACCGGCAAGCTGTTGCGGACCTCGCAACACTTTGCCGGGCAATGCACCTGTGGCAGTCGCATTCTCAAAAATCGGCTGTCCACGGACGATTGTTGCTACATATCCATCTGCGCGTTGAACGAGTCGTCTACCGCCGGCGGGTAGATCATGTACGAACTCTGGGCAATGTAGCTGTAGATGTTTCGGGTCGATGACGTTGATGTCCGCTTTGAACCCAGGCTTTAACAAACCTCTGTCGTTCAGGCCGTAAACACGAGCGGTGTCCAGCGTCTGTCGTTTAACGATGTGCTCTAGTCCCAGCCGTTCGCCGCGCGTGCGACCATTGACCCAATGTGTCAGCATGAAAGTTGGTAGGCTCACATCGCAGATATAGTTGCAATGCGCTCCACCATCGGAGAGGCTGTTCACCGTGTGTGAATGCTGCAAGAGCTGGTGCAAGTGATCAAGGTTTTCATACGAATAGTTAAAGCTCGGGTAGTAAATGATCGCTTTACCGTTCTGTTCCAGCATTAAGTCATACACAATTTCGAGCGGTGCTTTGCCAGACGCCTTTGCCATTGCGGCTACTGATGTGCTGGGATCTGGTTCGTAGTCTGGCTGCGCTGCCATACGGTACATTTTGTGAAAGCTACCGAAGAGTGTCTCAGCTCTGCGGTCAACGAGGTCTCGCTGTTCGGTCAAGATGCGCTGGCGAATTTCCGGCTCACGCATTTTTTGCACGCGCTGCTCGTGCGGCAGGGCGGCAATGGATTGATATGTCGGGTGTGCGATAAAGGGATGCAGTGAACTTTGCAGGGAAAAGAGAAGGCCGACGGGGCGTCCACAGATTCCGGCGTACAACGGCACATTCTCTTGTTGAGCGCCATCCAGTGTTTTTAGAATATCTTTCCACAAGTCGGGAGCAGGGTCTGTTTGTTGCAAGTTAAACATCACCGGTAGCTTATTGTTTTTGGCCAGTTGATAGAGCCAGGGGATTTCACCCCCCATTGCCGGGTGATTCGACGTCATTTGAAAGACACCGTGACCTACTTCTCCGAGCACGCTACCAAGACCTGTGATTTCGTCTGCGGTAGCGAAAGTGCCCGGCGGGTATTTGCGTTCGTCGTATTTGTGTATGAAGGTGCGGGTGGTGGAAAACCCCATTGCGCCAGCCTTCATCCCCTCGCGCACGATATCTCGCATCGCCACGAGATCTTTAGGTGTCGCCTCATCGTGATGAATCGCCCGATCACCCATGACATAGGCGCGAACGGCAGAATGGGGGATTTGTGCGCCTACATCAAGCGCAAATGATCTGCGCTCAAGCGCATCGAGATATTCCGGAAAAGTCTCCCAATCCCATTGCAAGCCTTCATGCAACACGCTGCCGGGAATGTCCTCTACCCCTTCCATGACTTTAATGAGCCAGTCACGTCGGTCTGTGTGTACCGGCGCAAAGCCCATGCCGCAGTTACCCATGATTGCGGTGGTGACGCCGTGCCACGTTGATGGACTGAGATAGGGATCCCACGTTGCTTGTCCGTCATAGTGTGTGTGTACGTCGATCCAGCCGGGAGCCACGATGCAACCGTCCGCTTGAATCTCTCGCTTTGCCGCGCCTGCGCGTCCACCGACCTGCGTGATGACGCCATCTTTAATTGCGAGATCGCCTGTGTATGCGGTTGCGCCGCTGCCGTCAACCAGTGTTGCGCCGCGAATGACTAAGTCTTCCATAATCTTTCCATTGTGTATTCAGAAACGGGCTGTGATGTGTCGATACACCGCTTAGTCGAGAGACAAACCAATATGTTTAATCACTGCACCCCAACGCTCGTAATCTTTGCGCACAATTTCTGCATACTCTTTTGGCCCGGCTCCACTGACATCGTTACCTTGGGATTCGATGGTTTTCAGTACTTCGGGCGAATTCAATGCATTGCGAAACACAGTGGCAACACGCTCAGCGAGGACGGGGTTGAGATTGCCTGGCGCAAACAGGCCCTGCCAGCCGACAATGTTCAGACCTTTGATGCCTTGCTCATCCAGAGTGGGCAGGTCTGGCAGAACGCGTAGCCTTTGCTCCGTTGCAGGTCCCAAGAGTTTCAACATGCCAGCTTTGGCGCTTGTCACAGCGGTAGCTGTGCCGTCGAAGTAGAGCTGAACGTCGCCAGCTAACAATGCGCGTGTTGCATCTGCTGTTCCTTTATACGGAACATGCGAGATGTCGATGCCGGCCTGCATCTTAAGAATTTCGGCGTTTAAGTGCGAGGTGGAGCCGGGGCTGAAGGATGCGTAGTTCAGTTTGCCGGGATTCGCCTTGGCATAGGCGATCAGTTCTGCTGTGGTATTGAAGGGCGCATTCTTATTGGCAACAAGAACGGTCGCCGATCGCACGAGTTGCAGAATAGGGGTGAAATCTTTAAAGGGATCGTAGGGCAGCTTTTTATATAGGTGCGGGTTCTGGGTGTGCGTCACGACGATGGTGTAGAGCAGGGTGTAGCCGTCTGCTGGGGCTTTTGCGACGGCTTGCGCGCCGATCATTGTTCCGGCCCCGGGCTTGTTTTCAATAATGACCGGGGAGCCCGTCTGCTCGGTAACTTTTTGCCCAATAAGTCGGGCCAGTGCATCACTGCCAGATCCGGCTGGAAAAGGGACGACGACTTTGATGGGTTTGCCCGCAGGCCATGCAGAGGCATCAGTTTGGCTTTGAGCCTGCCCGCACAAAGATAGTGCAAAAAAAAGTGGCAACAAAAGTTGTTGCGCTGCAGCAAGGTAGCGACGCATGCGAGGTCTCCAGGGCGGTTGCCCAGTGTTAATCGTTTTTTTTAGGAATCTCGATTTTGGCAAAAAAACGGAGGCTGCGGGGTCTTTTTGTATTGGGGCAAACGCTATACACCGCATGGGGAGCGGGGTTCTCAATAATCGGTGATCATATAGAATAGAATTACCCAACTACATGAATGAAAAGGTTCAAAAAATGACCGGGGAAGCGACATGAGTGAAATGCGTTTTGAGCAACCAAAGACCGCTGAGGCTGCGTCGGCCTTGCTGGCAAGTACACAAGGCTTAGCAAAAGTTCTCTCTGGTGGAACTGATCTTCTGATCCACATGCGTAACGGAAACATCAAGCCAGAGCTTGTGTTGGACGTTAAAGCGATTGCTGAGATGAATACCATCGCCGTTGAAAACGGTGGCTATCGTTTTGGTGCTGCGGTTTCATGTATGCAGCTGTTAGAGAACGAGGCGTTCGCAAAAACTTGGCCTGGTGTGATTGATGGCGCGAACCTCGTGGGTTCGATTCAGGTGCGTGGTCGCGCAACAGTTGCGGGCAATTTGTGTAATGCCTCGCCAGCCGCCGATACGGTACCTGCAATGATTGCAGCAGGTGCGATTGCTAGCGTTGTGGGTCCTGCTGGTCGCCGTGAAGTTCCGGTTGAGCAGATTCCTGCTGGTCCAGGTAAGACGACGCTTGCGAAGGGCGAATTGATTGTTTCGTTCTTCCTGCCCAAGCGTCCTGCGCATTCGGGTGACGCGTATCTGCGCTTTACGCCACGTTCTGAAATGGATATCGCAGTCGTGGGCGTGGGCTTGAATCTGACGATAGATGATAAAGGCGTATGTACAGCGGCACGCGTGAGTCTCGGTGCAGTAGCTGAGCGCGCTTTGCTGGTGCCTGAAGCCGCTGCAGCGCTGATTGGCACCAAGGTCGATGAGGCCGCGCTCGCTAAGCTCGCTGCCGCAGCAAGTGCTGCTGCACGTCCGATTGACGATAAGCGTGGTACCAAAGAATTCCGAATCAAAATCGCTGGCGTGTTGGCAAGACGCGCAGCAGAAAAAGCGCTCGCTCGAGCCAAAGGGAACAAATAAAAATGGCTAAGCAACATGTATCAACAGTAATTAACGGTGATCCCGTCGAGTTTTTGTGTGACGCAAATAAGTCGTTGCTCGACGTGCTGCGTAATGACTTGGGCATGACTGGAACCAAAGAAGGTTGTGGCACAGGCGACTGTGGCGCTTGCAGTGTCACGCTCGACGGTCGTCTGGTTTGCTCTTGCCTAGTCCTAGGTGTAGAAGCAGAAGGCAAGGCTATTCAAACCATTGAGGGTATGGCCAACGGCGAACACCTGCATGTCTTGCAGCGCAAGTTTCTTGAGCACGCTGCCTTGCAGTGCGGTATCTGTACACCTGGATTTTTAGTGGCTGCGCGTTCGCTGCTCGAACGCAATCCTGACCCAACTGAAGAAGAAGTGCGTTTCTGGTTGGCAGGTAACTTGTGCCGTTGCACCGGCTACAACAAAATCATCGAAGCCGTGCTCGATGCAGCACGTGAAATGCGGGGAGCCTGATTATGTTGACCAATACAAAGAACACACAGCAAACATTGAAATCCGTAGGTACCAGTCCGGTTCGTCCCGACGGTGTGCCAAAGGTCACCGGCTTAGCGCAATACGGTGCTGACTATTCCTTGCCTGGTATGTTGTGGGCAAAAGTTCTGCGTTCACCACATGCGCATGCTCGGATTCGTTCGATCAATACTGCCAAGGCGCTTGCCTTGCCCGGTGTGAAGGCGATTATTACTGCTGCAGATTTGCCGAACCAGCCGTTTGACTACGTTGGTCCTGAGCGCGTCGCAGTGAACTACTGGCACATGACTCGCAATATCTTGGCGCGTGAAAAGGCCTTGTATGAAGGGCATGCAATTGCAGCGGTTGCTGCAACGACTGCTGCGATTGCAGAACAGGCAGTGCGTTTGATCGAAGTAGATTTTGAAGTGTTACCTCACGTCATCGATGTGGATGACGCAATGAAACCTGATGCGCCTCTGCTCTTTGAGGACATGATCCCGCGCGGCTTTGATCCAGCACCGACTAAGCCTTCGAATATTTCAAAGCGTTTGGAATTCAAGATTGGTGATCTTGAGGCTGGTTTTGCATCAGCGGATGAAGTTGTTGAGATGAGCTTCAAAACAGCTGCTGTGCATCAAGGCTATATTGAGCCGCACTCTTGCTTGGCACGTTACGGTGCTGATGGTCAGTGTGAACTCTGGTCATCGAGCCAGGGTCACTTTGTAGTGCGTGCCTACACAGCAAAGTTACTTGGTATCGACATCGGTAACCTGCTGGTGCATCCCGCTGAGATCGGTGGTGGTTTTGGTGGCAAAACAGTTGTGTACGTTGAGCCGCTGGCCTTAGCGTTGGCACGCAAGTCCGGTCATCCCGTCAAGCTGATGATGTCGCGTGAAGATACCTTTAGAGCGACGGGCCCAACCTCTGGCGCGTCGATGACAGTCAAGATCGGTGTCAAGAAAGACGGCACGATTGTCGCGGCCGATGGCCTGTTTAAGTTCCAGGCAGGCGCCTTCCCAGGTTCGCCGGTGATGAATGCAACGATGTGTGCATTTGCCCCCTACGTCATTCCAAACGCACGCGCCATCGGTTTTGACGTCGTGTCGAATCGGCCTAAGTCGGCTGCGTACCGCGCACCAGGCTCGCCCATCTCAGCTTTTGCTGTTGAAAGCGTGCTCGATATCTTGGCCAAGAAGATTGGGATGGATCCACTAAAGTTGCGTCTTAAAAACGCAGTGAAGGCTGGCTCGCCCACGGTGTGGGGTCCAAAACACTCGCATGATGGTTATGCTGAAACGATTCAGGCATTGCTCGATCATCCTGAATACAACAAGCCACTTGGTAAAAACCAAGGTCGTGGCGTTGCCTCGGGTTTCTGGTTTAACGGTGGTGGCGAATCGACTGCTTCGGTGCACATTAACGAAGACGGTACGGTCGTGATTGCGACGGGTAGTATGGACGTTGGTG
>JBEDEU010000125.1:0-6607 GCA_041175585.1 Pseudomonadota bacterium
GCGTCCTTTGAGCTTGCGCAAGGCGATGGAAGCCAATGCCCGCAAATAATGGGCCTTTAGAGGTTGGTATGGATGACCCGCTCGTTACACTCAAAACAGATGTAGTCATTGAGCCTTTGGTTGAGCGCTGGCACGCTTGGTCTCACCTTGTGTCGCCAGTGACCTCCTCCTTAAACGCTAAATACAGACATTTGGCAGTACTCGAGTCTTTTGTTACTGCGCCAAGCGCGCACGTTGCTGCGTGCCAAAATCCAAAACTTCGCGGTGGTCCATTCGTTGATTTGCCCGTGAGCGAAGTGGCTGCGGTTAAGGCCTTGATTGAAAGCACTAAAACCCGACAGGCCAAGCAAATTGAATTTGGCGACGCTTTGCGTGAATCATTTCGTATGGTCATGAAGCAAGCGGATGGCTTTAGCATTGAGCCACTGTATGAACAGTTGCCCGAACCCGTTAAAGGTTATGTCGAGCTGACCTACACGATTGGCGGGTACCCTGACCTCCGGGTCAATGAGCCGTTGCTTTACTTGAGTCCGGCCTATAACCGCAGTGTCCAGAGTGCGGCGATCTATCGTGCGCAGGGTGACGAACGACCGTTTGCGTTTAGCACCCCCAAGATGCCTGGTCCAAATATATTTGAGCTAGAAGAGCCGTTTGATGCCCAGATTTATGATTACCTTGCGCGACTGCGACACTACCCGCAGCGTCGGTCCGAGGTGCTTGCTGCGCTCAAGGTTGGCAGCGATCGTGCGGATTTAGTCTCTGACTTCTTGACCGAAGCCCCACCTGCCACGTTAAAGCCTAGCGAAAAAACAGGTAAGACGCGTTGGCGTTATTTTGGGCATGCTTGCGTGCTGGTTGAAGCACCCGATGGGACGAATATGCTGATGGACCCCGTCGTTGCGTACGAAGGTAAATCAGATCTCGAGCGTTTTGTTTTAAGTGATTTGCCCGAGCATATTGACTACGTAGTGCTCACTCATAATCATGCCGATCATGTGTTGATTGAGACATTGCTGGCCCTACGCTTCCGTGTTGACACGATCGTTGTGCCTGCGGGTGGGGGTAGTATCGCTGATCCATCGTTAAAGTTAATGTTGCAGTCAATTGGCTTTAAGAACGTCATTGAATTGGATTCGTTAGGGACGATTGAGTCTGGTGATTTGACGATCAAAGCGCTTCCGTTTTTGGGGGAGCATGGCGATCTCGATGTGCGTTCGAAAGCAGCGTGGTTTGTGCGCTCTGGCGAGACGACGATGCTGTTTGCTGCCGATAGCAATAACCTGGACCCTGTTCTCTATGATTTGTTGAGAAAAGCGGTTGGGCGCGTCGATGTCTTATTTATTGGCATGGAATGTGCGGGTGCGCCCTTTAGCTGGACCTATGGACCCTTATTGCCGGTAGCAGTTGACCGAAAGAAGGACCAAACGCGTCGGTTAAATGGGTCGGACTGCGAAAAGGGCCTAAAGGTTGTCAAGAGCCTCGGTTGTAGTGAGGTCTATGTGTATGCAATGGGAGCCGAGCCGTGGCTTCAGTTCATTACAAGTATTGATCCTAGCGAAGACACAGCGCCCGCAACGAACGCCCGCCAGTTAGTGGCGGCCTGTGAGACGATGGGGATCAAGGCACTCAGATTGTTTGGGAAGGCCGACGTTACGATCTAGCTGGGCTTCGTACTCAAGAGTGCTTCCGTATGTGCGCCCAGTGCTGGACTTGATTGAACTTGATCCTTGCTCAAGAAAACAGAGCTGATCGGTGTGGGCAGAGCTGGTATGCGCTGCCCATCCGGTGTTTGAAGGCCACGATCAAATACACCTCGAGCCTTAAAGTGCCGGTCTGACACGGCTTGCTCAAGTCCGATGACTTCGGTGACGCAGGTGTCTTTTCCCTCAAACCTTTCGAGCCAGTAGGCTGCGGAGTGTTGGGCAATCGTTTTTGCGACGCTCGCTTTTACGAGCGCTGGATTGTCGAGATGCTCAAGTTCGGGTGTGCCCAGAATAGTCAGAAAGTTATTCCAAAACTTATCTTCGAGTGGAGCGGCCGCAAGGTATTTGTTGTCTGCTGTCTGATAGATCTGATAGCGCGGACTACCACCGGTCACCAACTCATCTCCTGCTTTGGGCCACTGGCCAGCCGCCCAACCTGCGCCCAAGCCCCAATACATGAGCGGAAATAAATTGTCAGACATCGAGACGTCAAGATGGCAGCCCGTTCCGTTTTGATCACGGCTGCGCAGTCCCAATAAAATATTCATCACAGCGGGATAGGCACCTGCCGCTAGATCGGCGGTCAGTACAGGCGGCACAAAAGGCGTGCCCGACTTGTCACCGCCGAGACCCACCATTCCAGTGCGCGCTTGATAATTCATGTCGTGCGCCGCGATCTGAGCGTAGGGACCGTACTGCCCAAAACCTGTGATCGAGCAATAAACGATCCTAGGGTTAATTGCCTTGGCAGCCTCGTAACCCAAACCCAGACGATCCATCACGCCAGGTCTAAATTGTTCAACGATGACATCTGCCTCAGCAATCAGACTTTGAATTTTTTTGCGAATAACTGGATCTTTTAGATCCGCGACAATCGATTTTTTACCTCGATTTAAGAGGCAAAAATTCACGCTATCTGAGCCAGTCTTGGGCTCGTAATCGCGCATATCATCGCCAGATGCACGCTCAATCTTGATGACATCTGCACCGGCATCAGCCAGTAGCAGGGTGCACATGGGTCCTGGTAGTAGCGTACTGAAGTCCAGTACTTTGATGCCCTTAAGTGGTTGCATCATCGTCCTCAACAAAAAGATTCTGTTTCAGCCAGGCATTACGTGCACGTCTGGCGGGAGCGTAGGCCTCCTGTCCAAGCTGTTCGTAAAGATCTTGTGTCACTTCGAAATGATGGTGCAGTCCTGAGCGATTCAGCAAGGCGATAGGCCCATCCGGGTATCCCAGGCCGAGTCTGAGTGTCATATCCATATCGTTCGCCGTGGCAAGGCCCTCGTCAAGACGGCGCAGCGCTGCGTTGTAATAAGGGCGAACGAGTCGGTTCAGAATGCGACCAGGAAAGTCATTACACACCGCAACCACGAGACCCGAAGACTCAAATGCCGCACGTGCGGCAGCAAGTGCTTCAGCGCTTGTGTACGGTTTGCGCACGAGCTCAACAAGCTTTGTGGGCGCATCATCACCTAAACGAAAACGTGCAAATCCGACCACGTTAGCGGGCCCCTCGTCGTCGTCAATATGAACGCCCAAGCATTCGTTACCGAGTTCAATGGCGATGAAGGCAGCCGCCTCGTGATCGAACACTGAATTGGCAAAGGCCTCTGAGGCATCTTGGCCGATGTAGATCAAGCTGGTTCCTGTCGGATCTGCTTGGTTGATAAAGGCATGTTTGTCTGGAAATGAGTGGCTGTCACCCGCCGCAATGATTTGATAGGTCATGTTGTCAGGCTCCAAAAATCTTGTTGCTTTCGTATGTGTGGAACCCCTTGCCGGACTTGCGTCCTAGGCGGCCCGCGCCAATCATGCGCTTGACGAGTGGCGGGCATGCCGCTCTGGGTTCGTTTGTGACGCCATGGAGTGCCTCGCAGAGTAGGAGTTGCGTATCCATGCCCACCATATCGAGTAGCTCCAGGGGTCCCAGGGGATAACCTAGCGCTGTCTTGACGGCAAGGTCAATGTCGGCAGGTTCTGCTACGCCTTGATCAACAAGGTTGATGACATCGTTATGCCAAGGGACCAGGAAGTAATTAAGAATGAATCCTGGGGTGTCACGTGTCCGCACAGGACGCTGCCCTAGTGCCTCGCAAAGTTGCCATGCTCGGTTGAAGGTTTCTTCCGAGGTGTTCATACCTGGAGACATCTCTACAAGCTTCATGAGTTGTGCGGGTAGGCAAAAGTGCATTCCTACAAAACGGTCATCGCGACCGGTTCCGCCCGCAATCTCAGTAATTGAGATTGTTGATGTGTTTGAAGCAAAAATAGTGTGCGCGGGGCAAACTGTATTGAGTTGCTTAAAAATAGCGTGCTTAACCTTTAGATCTTCAAAAACGGCTTCGATGACTAGATCACAATCGCTGAAGTCTTGAATGTTCGTAGTAGTTAAGAACTGCGCCATGATCAGTGTGTCTTCGCCTTCGGCAAGCTTGCCGCGCTCGACGGATTTTTTAAGGAAAGCTGCCGCTTGCTTGCGTGCGTTTTCCAGTGGCTCAGGCTTGAGGTCGTATATGCGTGTTTTAAAGCCTGCACGCGCTGCTACGATCGCGATACCTGTACCCATCGTGCCACAGCCGACAATCCCAATAGTTTGCTTAGCGTTCATTTTTTATCCTTGCGTAAGAAACTGCGTCCGATCAGCTGGCGATGGACTTGGTTAGTGCCTTCCCAAATCTGAGTAATCTTTGCGTCCCGCATGAGACGTTCAACGCGATAATCTTTGCAATAGCCGTAGCCGCCTAAGAATTGCACCGCATCGGTAGCCATCCGCATTGCGAGATCGGTTGCCTTTAGTTTGAGTATCGAGGCTTCGATACCTACATCGGGTGCGTCGTCTTGAATCAATTGGGCGACGCGCCAGAGCCAAGACTCTACGAGCACAAGCTCTGCCGCGAGGTCGGCGACATTGAACTGAAGTCCTTGGAACTCGAGTAAGCGCTTGCCCGACTGGCTGCGATTATTCATATACTCGATGGCATCCTCGAAGGCAGCGCGAGCGATGCCGAGCGCGTGAGCCGCAACGCTTGGTCGGGATTTGTTAAGTGAAGCCAGAAGAATCTTTAAACCATCGCCAGGTGCGCAGAGCAGGTTTGCGCGTGGAATCCGGGCGTTATCAAAAGCGAGCGAGGCTGTGCCAGACGCGCGTGTGCCCATCTTGTCTTCTGTCCCGGTTATGCTGAAACCTGGGGTGCCTTTTTCGAGCACAACCGCAGAGATAGACTCTTTGCTGCCGGGGATTTCACTCCATTTGCCAAACATAATATAGAGATCGGAGACATCTCCATTGGAGATGAAGATCTTAGTGCCGTTGACGAGGATCGAATCCCCATCGGGCGTGAAGGTTGTCTTCATCCCGGTTGCGTCCGATCCAGCGGTAGGCTCTGTAATGACAAGAGATGCAAGGCCACCTTCGGCAATACGAGGTAGCAAACGTTTCTTTTGCTCCTCGTTACCAAAGTCCATCAGCGGCTTGATGGCGTGAAAATTGGTCGCCCAGATAATGCCAGTCGAAGCGCAGGCTTGACTCAGTTCGCGTACGCAAGCGAGGTAGCAGGCGTAAGAGAGTGGGGCGCCACCATATTCTTCGGGTATGAACATAGCGTTCAGACCGAGTGCATTGATCTCTTGGATATTATCCCAGGGGAATTCTCCAGACTTGTCGTAAGCGGCAGCGCGTGGAGCTATTTTTTCGCTTGCGAGCTGACGAACGGAATCAAGCAGCATGGATTCTTCTTGAGTCCATTTTTGCGAACCGTCTAGGCGAGTTAATACATTCATGATGCGTGTCCGAAGTTATTGCAACATGCCGTGCCCACCATCGATGTAGATGGTTTCTCCGGTCATATAGGGTGAATTCAGTACAAAAAGTGACGTGACGAGTTGACCGACATCGTGGGCGTTACCCGGGACGCCAGCGGGGATGCGCTTGGCTAGAAACTCTCCGAGTGGACCTTTCTCGATCATGTCGCGATTAAAGTCTGTCTGGATATAGCCGGGTGCGACATTTAAGACGCGAATCCCTTTCGACGCCCACTCGACTGCCATGCAGCGTGTCATGGCTGCGACGGCCGCTTTGGTGGCGCAGTAGGTGAGGTGTTGTTTGATACCCAGTTTGTCAAAGAATGAGCCAATATTTACGATTAAGCCCCCCTTGTTTTCAAGCAGGTGATGATAGGCGACTTGGCTTGCGGCCAGAACCGAGTAAGCATTGACGTCCATGACGTTTTTGAATTCGGCTTCAGCGATACTTTCAACACGACCTTGCGAGTGAATGCCAGCGTTATTGACTAGGCCAACAATTGGCTGGCCGCTGCGTTTGATCACCTCGGCGATGGCGTCTTTGAGTTGCTCTGGGCGACTGACATCGCACTTTGCGCTAAACCAGCGTGCTCGGTCAGTGTCGGTCGCGCCATCCACTTGTGGCGTTTCTCCTGACCGAGACAAGCATCCCACCACATAACCGGCTTTTGCTAAGCCAAGCGAAATGGCGGCGCCAATGCCACGACTGGCACCCGTCACGATAATGCAGCCTTTTGAATTAGAGACAGTCATTTTTATTGATCCTTAAATACCGCAGGACGCTTCTCCAGAAAGGCCGTCATGCCCTCTGTGGCATCGCCTGAACGAAACGCAAGTGTTGAGCAGTCGCGCTCGATCCGAAGCCCCTCGGCGAGGGTTGTCTGCATGCCGCGCAGGACCGCTTGTTTCGCCATGTCTAATGCAATCAGTCCATGCTTGAGATAGGGCTTCAAAAATTCGCGCCCGACTGTGGAAGGGTCATTTGATTCAACAACGCGTGTAACGAGCCCGATACGTTCTGCTTCGAGAGCGTCGACTGTACGGGCAGACAGGATCATGTCGAGTGCACGATCTTGTCCAATCAGACGGGGCAAGCGTTG
>JBEDEU010000126.1:0-6563 GCA_041175585.1 Pseudomonadota bacterium
AACCTGGAGGTTTAAGCCGATCGCGGCAATTTTGCCGTCTTTAATGGCTACATCAGCGCGATATCGGGGTTTACCCGAACCATCAATAACAATGCCGTTCTTTAGAAGGAGATCACAGTTCATGAGGGATTACTTGAATGTTTTCGATGGCACCATTATGGTACAAACTCGCAGTCTCTTCACGGTTTTTCTTATTGCGATGTTGGCAAATGCCACAGCGACTGGGCTTAGTCTCAGTTTAAGTTAAGCTCGAGTGGGTCTGGTAGTTTTTGTGGCACGGTTATTGCTTTCAAGATATTGCACGTTTTAATTTATTTGGAGTCATACATGAAACTCAATCGACGTGATTTACTGAAAGGCGCGGCTGGCTTAGGCGTGGCAGCGACTGGCGTTGTTGGTGCACCAGCTTTTTCGCAGTCCTCTTCCAAGGTTTTGAAGTTCGTTCCGCAAGCTAACTTAGCTAACTTTGACCCAATTTGGGGCACGCAGTACGTTGTGCGTAATGCATCCCAGCTCGTGTGGGACACCCTGTACGGTATTGACAACAAGCTTCAACCGAAACGCCAGATGGTTGAGAGCGAAGAAATGTCGGCCGATGGCTTGACATGGACCTTTAAGCTGCGTCCTGGTCTGAAGTTCCATGATGGTTCGCCTGTGCGAGCAGTGGACTGTGTGGCCAGTATCACGCGCTGGTCAGCCCGCGACCCAATGGGCCTGATGATCAAGGCAATTCAAAAGGAGCTCGTGGCCGTCAACGACACGACTTTCAAATGGGTCCTGTCCAAACCATATCCTAAGATGCTGTTTGCACTCGGTAAAGTCGGCACGCCAATTTGCTTCATCATGCCTGAGCGTATTGCTAAGACTGACCCATTCAAGCAGATCGAAGAGTACGTGGGTTCGGGTCCAATGCGCTTTGCGCGTAACGAGTGGAAGCCAGGCGCATTGGCTGTGTTCGAGCGCTTTGCCGATTACCAGCCACGCAATGAGCCTACCAACTGGATGTCGGGTGGCAAGGTTATTCACTTTGACCGAATTGAGTGGATCATCATGCCTGATCCCGCGACTGCCTCGGCTGCGCTACAGAGCGGTGAGATCGATTGGTGGGAAACCCCACTGCCTGACTTGATCCCTCTCCTGCGTCGTAACCGCAATATCGAGGTCGATATTGCTGACCCGCTCGGCAACATTGGTTCGTTCCGTCTCAATCACATTCATCCTCCGTTTGATAATGTGAAGGTGCGCCGCGCTGTTCAAATGGCAATTAGCCAAGAGGACTACATGCGTGCGATCGTCGGATCGGATACCAAGCTGTGGAAGAAATCTGCTAGCTTCTTTACACCTGATACCCCTCTGTACACAGAGGCCGGTGGTGAGGTGCTGAAGAATGGTCCTCAAATGGAAGCTGCCAAGAAGCTGTTGGCTGAGTCGGGCTACAAAGGCCAACCTGTGACATGTTTGGTTGCACAAGATCAAGCGATCACCAAAGGCATGGGCGAGATCACTGCAGACGTGCTCAAGCGTTTGGGCATGAACGTTGACTTCGTTGCAACCGACTGGGGTACTGTTGGGCAGCGACGTGCTTCGAAGAATGAGCCTGGTAAAGGCGGTTGGGGCATGTTCCATACGTGGCACGCTGGCGCCGATGCTGCAACACTCGCGGGTAACGTCGGTGTGCGTGCAAACGGTGATAAGGCATGGTTTGGCTGGCCCAACGTCCCGGCAGTGGAAAAGGGTGTGGATGCTTGGTTTGATGCCTCAACTCTTGAAGCTGAGAAAAAGTCATTCGAGGACATCAACAAGGCGGCGATGGAAGAAGTTGTGTACATTCCCACAGGCTTCTTCCTTTCCTACCAAGCTTGGCGTAAAAACCTGAGCGGTATCACCTCTGGCCCATTGCCATGGTTCACCGGTGTGAAGAAAGCTTAAGTTAGGACTGAGTCGTTTAGGGTCGATATCTCTTTAGGTATCGACCCATTTGATTCGCCACAGTGAATCCAATCTAGAAGCACGGATAAACAATCAATATGTTTAGCTATATATTTGGAAGGGTACTTGCGACCATTCCAGTCATGCTAGTCGTGGCATTTTTTGTATTTAGTTTGCTTTATATCGCTCCCGGCGATCCGGCTGCCGTGATCGCTGGCGATCAAGCAAGCCCCGCCGATGTCGAAAAAATTCGTGCAAGCTTAGGACTCGACCGACCATTCCTTGTGCGATTTTCTGAATGGTTTTTTAATTTACTCCAGGGTGACCTAGGTACGTCCATGTTTACCGGTATGCCGGTCATTGAACTGATTGGACAGCGGGTTGAACCTACGCTTTCGTTAATGTTGCTCACGTTGACTCTTGCCGTCACCATTGCGGTGCCAATCGGTGTCTTGGCTGCATGGAAAGCTGGAACTTGGATCGACCGCGGGATTATGGCGATCTCGGTGATCGGGTTCTCAGTGCCCGTGTTTGTTGTTGGTTATCTGCTGAGTTTCTTTTTGTCTCTGGAGTTGGACTGGTTTCCCGTTCAGGGCTACGTCTCCTATAAAAAAGGCTTTGGCGTTTGGTTCGAACATCTTGTTCTGCCTGCGATTGCCTTAGGCTTTGTCTACATAGCATTGATTGCCCGCATCACACGCGCCACGATGCTTGAGGTCTTGTCCCAAGACTACATTCGCACTGCGAAAGCAAAGGGTATGGGACAGATGGGAATTTTGTTTTTGCATGCGCTCAAAAACGCAGCAGTGCCAGTTGTCACTGTGATTGGTATCGGTATCGCGCTGCTCATCGGCGGTGCGGTCGTCACCGAGAGTGTTTTCGCGATCCCTGGATTGGGCCGTTTAACGATCGACGCGATTGTCCGTCGTGACTACCCGCTGATCCAAGGATTAGTTGTTGTCTTCAGTTTTGTGTATGTGTTGGTCAACCTTTGTGTTGATGTGATCTATACGATCGTCGATCCTAGGATACGTTATTAATGACTAGTTTTGCTGCTGCCCCCGCTTTACCGGACCTCTTAAAGCCGCGCCGACAACGCAAAGGCTGGACTGGGTTCCTGCTAAATAACCCCACGATTACCTTTGGTGCTGGTTTGCTGCTTGTGATGTTGTTCATCGCAGTTGCTGCACCTTGGCTGGGAACCGTGGACCCCACAGAGCTTGCGCCTAGAAAGCGAAACCTCGAGCCTTCCGCTGAGTATTGGTTCGGTACGGACGCCTTTGGTCGTGATATTTATTCACGCGTCCTTTACGGGGCCCGCGTTTCCCTAATCATCGGTTTTTCTGTTGCCTTGCTCGCTTCCGTCTTTGGTCTTTGCATCGGCTTGATTTCAGGCACGTTCCGTCGTGCTGACTCGGTGATCATGCGCATCATGGACGGATTGATGTCAATTCCTCCGATTTTGCTCGCAATTGCGTTGATGGCCTTGACGCGTGCGAGTGTAGAGAACGTGATCATTGCGATCACGATCGCTGAAATTCCACGTGTATCTCGGCTAGTGCGCGGAGTGGTGCTGTCACTTCGTGAGCAAGCGTATGTGGACGCCGCGATCTCGTGTGGTTGTCGTATGCCGATGTTGATTTGGCGGCATATTCTGCCTAATACATTAGCACCGCTGACCGTGCAAGCGACCTACATCTGCGCGTCGGCCATGATCACGGAATCTATTTTGTCGTTTATCGGCGCTGGTGTTCCACCGATCATTCCTTCTTGGGGCAATATCATGGCTGATGGCCGTACCTTGTTCCAGATTAAGCCTTACATCATCTTTTTCCCTGCGGTTTTCCTGTCTCTCACTGTTTTGGCCGTCAACCTGATGGGTGATGGTTTCCGTGATGTGCTGGATCCACGCAAGTCGAAAACAAGCTGATTGGAGATATCTCTTGGCCTTATTAGAAGTTGAAAATCTTCAGACACACTTTCGCACCCCTGATGGTGTGAACCGAGCAGTTGATGGTGTGAGTTTTGTCGTAAACGAAGGCGAGACGCTCGCGATCGTAGGTGAGTCCGGTTGCGGTAAATCTGTGACGGCGATGTCTATTCTGCGCCTGATTCCGGAGCCTCCTGGAAAAATTGCGGGTTCGATTCGTTTTCAAGGAAAAGACTTACTGAAAATGTCGGACAAGGAAATGCGCGCTATCCGAGGCGATGCAATTTCCATGATTTTCCAAGAGCCGATGACCAGCTTGAATCCTGTGTTGCCGATCAAGCGTCAGTTGTGTGAAACGTTGCGCTTGCATCAGGACATCACGCAAGAGCAAGCTATGGCGCGCGCATCCGAACTTATGGACTTGGTTGGTATCGCCGAAGGGCAGCGTCGGTTGAATGAATATCCGCACCAACTCTCTGGTGGCATGCGTCAACGTGTCATGATTGCAATGGCACTCGCTTGCAACCCTAAATTATTGATTGCGGATGAGCCTACGACAGCCTTGGACGTTACGATTCAAGCTCAGATCCTAGATTTGATGGCTGATCTGAAAAATAAAATTGGTGCTGCGATCGTACTGATCACGCACGATTTAGGCGTGGTTGCAGAAGTCGCCGAACGCGTGATGGTGATGTACGCAGGTCGGAAAGTGGAAGAGGCTCCGGTAGGAGAGCTCTTTGCTAAGCCGCTGCACCCATACACACAGGGTTTGCTTGGAGCGGTACCGAAGCTAGGCGCCTCTCTTGATGGGCATTCCACACGCTTGAAGGAAATCCCCGGTTTGGTTCCAAGCTTGAAGCAAAAGATAAAGGGCTGTGTCTTTGCGTCGCGCTGCCCCTTGGCGAAAGAGCCTTGTCACGAGATCGCCCCTGCGATGCAAATGCGCGACAACGGCCATCAGGTCGCTTGTCACTTTGCAGGTGAGATTGCCTTCGCCAATGACTAATACGAATCAGGTTACTAGCATGTCCATGTCCTCCACTGTGCCGTTGTTAGAAGTTCGCAAGCTTCAAAAGTTTTTTCCCATCAAGACTGGGCTATTTGGCAAAGTCACGGGTAACGTTCATGCCGTTGACGGCGTTTCGTTCTCTATTAAAAAGGGGGAGACTCTGGCGTTGGTCGGCGAGTCTGGTTGCGGGAAATCAACAGTTGGCCGTTCGATTCTGCGCTTGTTTGATTTGACATCAGGCGAGGTGTTGCTTGACGGTGTTCGAATCGACTCCTTGAGCGCAGGCGCATTGCGACCATTGCGTAAACGGATTCAGGTTATTTTCCAGGATCCGTTCTCGAGTCTGAATCCTCGTATGCGGGTGCACGACATCATTGCCGAGCCTATTCGTAACTTTGGATTGTGTCAGTCTGAACAAGAGATCGAAGAGCGTGTTGTAAAGCTCCTCGAAAAAGTGCGCCTACCGAAAGATGCGGGTGCGCGCTGGCCCCATGAGTTTTCAGGCGGGCAGCGTCAACGAATCTGTATTGCGCGTGCGTTGGCTGCAGAGCCTGATCTGATTATTTGCGATGAGGCTGTTTCTGCACTGGACGTTTCGGTGAAGGCGCAGATCGTTAACTTATTGCAAGATCTACAAAAAGAACTCGGTCTAGCCTTGCTCTTTATCAGCCATGATTTGGCGATCGTTGAGCACATGACACATCGTGTGGCAGTCATGTATCTCGGAAAGATTGTGGAGCTGGCGGATCGCAAAGAGTTGTTCTCCGATCCTCAACATCCTTATACGACTGCTTTGTTATCCGCGGTGCCTGTACCTGACCCACAAAAGAAAACAAACCGTATCGTGTTGCAGGGTGATGTCCCTAGTCCGGTGAAACGTCCAAGTGGTTGTCATTTTCACACCCGTTGCCCGGATGCAATTGCGAAATGCAAAACCGAAGAGCCTAAGCAAACTATCTTAGGCTCAGGTCGCATGGTGGCTTGCCATTTACGTGAACGATAAGCCTTACTAGGTCGCTAAAAAGTAACCTAGTAATCCTGCACCAATAATCGTTTCAATAGCACTTCGCTTGTAGATAAAGATCGCTGCGGCCGCGGCCGCGGCGATTCCAATGACCTTTAGGTCTAGCCCGCCAGCCCAACCATTGGGCCAGCCTACGTGCATCGCAAAAAACAGAGCAAGGTTTGCAATCACGCCGACTACGGCAGCTGTGACGCCTGTTAGCGCGGCCGTAAACGCTAGTTTGCCGTGCGTGCTCTCGATGAACGGACCGCCAGCTAAGATGAAAATAAACGAAGGCAGAAACGTAAACCAGGTCACAATGCAAGCGGCGACGACGCCAGACAGTACCGCGTGATCCGCTCCTAGAGCGCTTTGTGCAAAGGCACCTACAAAACCTACGAAGGCCACGATCATAATGAGCGGCCCAGGGGTGGTTTCTCCGAGTGCCAAACCATCAATCATTTGAGTCGGAGTAAGCCAAGCGAAGGTTTCAACCGCTGCCTGATAGACGTAGGGCAATACTGCATAGGCGCCACCGAAGGTCAGCAACGCAGCCTTGGTAAAAAACCAGGCCATCTGTGTGATGGTGTGATGCCAGCCCCAAAACATAATCATTACAAGCATCGGTACGCACCAGAGCACAGCTGCAGCACTCAGAATCAGAGATAGCCTGCGATAGCTGAACAGCGTGT
>JBEDEU010000127.1:0-6476 GCA_041175585.1 Pseudomonadota bacterium
CGGGTACCCCCACCATGGGTGGCGCACTGATTTTGATCTCTATTGGCGTGAGTACGTTACTTTGGGCCGACTGGAGTAATCGCTTTGTTTGGGTTGTTTTGCTCGTGACCTTTGGCTTTGGCTGGATAGGTTGGGTCGATGACTACCGCAAGGTTGTCCATCGCGATCCGGAAGGGATGCCCGCGCGTCAGAAGTTTTTCTGGCAAGCCCTGATTGGTTTGGTTGCAGCTCTTTACCTAACTTTTGCTATCTCGGCACCCGGGACGAGCAACGTGTGGCCCTTGATGCGTGATTGGGTGAATAGCGGCTTTACGTTAGTGTTGCCAACCCGCACCGACTTGATCGTGCCGTTCTTCAAGACAGTTAGTTATCCACTGGGAGTATTCGGCTTTGTTTGTTTGAGCTGGTTTGTGATTGTTGGAACAAGTAATGCAGTGAACTTGACTGACGGGCTTGATGGCCTAGCGATTATGCCCACAGTGATGGTGGGTTCTGCTCTAGGCGTGTTTGCCTATGTCGTCGGACGTGTCGACTATTCGCGCTATCTACTTTTCCCATACGTTCCCGGCGCAGGTGAATTGATGGTGTTGTGCGCGGCACTTGCTGGCGCAGGATTGGCATTCTTATGGTTTAACGCTTACCCCGCTCAAGTGTTCATGGGCGACGTCGGTGCTCTTGCGCTCGGGGGCATGCTGGGAACGGTTGCCATTATTGTGCGACAGGAAATTGTTCTATTCATCATGGGTGGAGTGTTTGTTGTTGAAACTCTCTCTGTGATGATGCAAGTTGCATGGTTCAAATACACCAAACGGAAGTATGGAACCGGACGTCGAATACTCCGTATGGCACCTTTGCACCATCACTTTGAGGTGGGTGGTTGGAAAGAGACTCAGGTAGTAATTAGATTCTGGATTATCAGCATGATGCTGGTACTTGTTGGTTTGGCCTCACTCAAAATTCGATGAACGATACGACTACCGCTATTGCCTTTCCTTCTCGCGTCCTGATCGTCGGACTTGGCGAGACAGGCATTGCTGCCGTGCGCTGGTGCGTTCGTCAGGGGGCAAGCGTACGCGTGGCCGATACACGGCAGACGCCCGTCGGCTTGGACGCCCTGCGCCGAGATCTTGATCCTGCTGTAGTTCAGTTTCATCTGGGTTGTGATGTGTTTGCTGAGTCTCTATTAGACGAAGTAGATGCGCTGGTATTGAGCCCTGGGCTTGCTCCAGGCATGTCGCCTGTCCGAGAATTGCTCGAGGCTGCGCAGGCACGCTCGATAGAAGTGATTGGCGAGATCGAGTTGTTCGCGCGAGCGCTGGCACAACTCAAGGATGAGAGGGCGTACGCGCCCAAGGTATTAGGTGTTACTGGTACAAACGGTAAGACGACGGTGACAGCGCTCACTCGTCATATGCTGTCAGCTGCCGGCATGAATGCCCGTGCTGCTGGAAACATTAGTCCGGCTGCCTTGCATGCATTGAGTGATGCCCTAGATGCAAACGATTTACCTGATGTATGGGTACTAGAGCTATCTAGCTTTCAGCTCGAGACGACAAAGAGCTTACGTTGCACCATGGCGACTGTGCTGAATCTCACGCAGGATCATCTGGATTGGCATGTCACCATGGATGCCTATACGGCGGCAAAAGCGCGCATCTTTGATATGGCCGATACGCTCCTTGTCAATCGAGATGATGCGCGAGTCATGGGCATGGTTGATTCTCTTGGCGCGTTGAGTGTCCGCAGTTTCGGCCGTGATGTGCCTATGCTGGCTGGTGATGTTGGTATTGATACCAACAATGGTGTGACTTGGTTATGCATGAGTGAGCCTACCGAGTTTGAAGACGACTTGCCTGCACCGGTTAAGCGAAAAAAGAATGCTCCCGAACCGCAAAGGCAGCCAGGTCGAACCGTTCGCATGATGCCGGTAGACGCGCTGGGCATCAAAGGCATGCATAACGCCTTGAACTGCCTCGCGGCAATATCGCTTGCGCGAGCATGTGGTGCTGGGCTTGCGCCGATGTTGCGTGCAGCGACTGAGTATCTTGGCGAACCCCACCGCATGGAGTTTGTTCGCACTATTTGCGGCGTTGACTTCTTTAATGACAGTAAAGGAACCAATGTCGGGGCGACGGTGGCCGGACTGGACGGGCTAGGACGTCGATTCGTGTTGATTGCTGGGGGCGTAGGGAAGGGCCAGGACTTTTCACCGCTAGGTCCTGTTATCGCCAAGCATGCTCGTGCAGTCACTTTGATTGGGCAGGATGCGAATCTGATCGCGCAGGTATTGAGCCCGAGTGCGGTACCAATTGATTTTGCGACCGATATGCAACATGCGGTTGCGCGTGCGTTTGCGCATGCAAGCGAAGGCGATGCAGTGGTGTTGTCGCCCGCTTGCGCGAGCTTTGATATGTTCCGTAACTATCCGCACCGCGGACAAGTGTTTTCTGACGCCGTTTCTGAGTTGGCGCTTGATCAAGGGGAGGTGGTGTGAGCCTCTTTGCGGAACTGACCGGGAGTGTTAATGCCGTGCCCCCTGGGCGCACGACGATGCGTAATTACGACTTGGCACTGATCGTTGCCACGGCTATCTTGGTTGGTATCGGCATTCTCATGGTGTATTCAGCTGCGATCGCGTTGGCGGACGGACCACGTGGACAAAACTTTAGCCGTTACTCATTTGTTATCCGGCAATCGGTCTTTGCACTAGTCGGTACATTTTTGGCCACACTGGTGCTGACAGTGCCCATCGAATCTTGGCGAAAAACTTGCATATGGTTTTTTGGTTTTGCAGTGGTCTTGCTTATATTGGTCCTGATACCTGGAATTGGACGTAAAGCAAATAATGCCTGGCGTTGGTTGCCCATTGGGCCCCTGACCTTCCAACCCTCTGAGATGATGAAGCTCGCGATGGTCGTGTTTACGGCAGACTATGTGATACGCAAACAGGAATACATCCAAAGTTTTAGGCGTGGCTTTTTACCTATGGCTGTGATTCTGGGTGCGGTTGCCTTCCTGCTAATGAAAGAGCCGGACCTTGGAGCGCTTATTGTCATCGTATGTATCGCGATGGGAGTTTTGTTTCTGGGCGGAATTAATGCACGAATTTTCTCGGCGCTAGTTGGAGGATTGCTCTTTGCGTTCTCGATGGTGATTTGGCTCTCGCCTTGGCGGCGTGAGCGCGTGTTCGCTTATCTAGATCCTTGGAACCCGGACTACGCGCAGTCTAAGGCGTATCAACTATCGCATTCGCTCATGGCGATCGGTCGTGGCGAATGGACGGGAGTAGGTCTTGGTGGAAGTGTCGAGAAGTTGCACTACCTACCAGAGGCACACACGGACTTTATCGTGGCGGTGATCGGCGAAGAGCTTGGATTCATCGGCATTTTCCTGGTCGTTGCACTCTTTTCCATCATCGTCTATCGCTGCTTTGAAATCGGTCGGCAAGCGATCGCCATGGAACGAGTGTTTGGCGGATTGATCGCACAAGGTGTCGGCGTATGGTTTGGCGTACAGACATTCATCAATATAGGCGTGTGCTTAGGTTTGCTGCCGACAAAAGGGTTGACCTTACCGCTCGTCAGTTACGGCGGTTCAGGCATTTTGATGAATTTGATCGCGATCGCAGTGGTCTTGCGCGTTGATTTTGAGAACCGTAATTTGATGCGAGGCGGAAGAGCATGAGCTTGATCTCCCCCGTTATTCTCATCATGGCAGGTGGCACGGGTGGCCATATCATGCCCGGCCTGGCGGTTGCCGATGTGTTGCGTGAGCGTGGCTGGACAGTGCGCTGGCTGGGTCATCCAGAGAAGATGGAAGGAAAGCTCGTTCCTGCTCGAGGCTATGAGCTTTGTCCTCTGCGCTTTGCTGGCTTGCGTGGCAAGGGCTTTGTTGATCAGCTCAAAGCGCCATTCCGATTCATGCGCGCGCTCGCGCAAGCATGGGGACACTTCACTCGCGTTAAACCAAATGTTGTTCTGGGCATGGGCGGGTACGTTGCATTTCCTGGTGGTGTCGTGAGTGCCTTACGTGCGAAACCATTGGTGTTGCATGAGCAAAATGCGATCGCTGGAATGACAAATCGATACCTGTCTCATCTGGCTCGGCGCGTCTTGAGCGGTTTTCCGGGCGCACTTTCTGGTGCGGAGGTAGTCGGTAACCCAGTGCGTGATGAGGTCGTGCGTCTTGCCGATCCAAGCGAGAGATACGGGCAGCGCAGTGGGGCGTTGCGCGTGCTTGTCGTGGGCGGAAGTCTTGGAGCGACGGCGTTGAATACAGTGCTGCCTCAAGCATTTGCGCAAATGCCGTTGCAGGCGCGTCCCATTGTGACTCACCAGGCGGGAGCGCAACACATTGATGCATTGGAGCGCGCGTACGCAGAAGCTGGGGTGCAGGCTAAATGCGTTGCATTCATTGATGATATGGCGAGCGAATTGGGTCAGACGGATTTGTTGATATGTCGAGCAGGTGCGATGACTGTTGCAGAAGTGTCTGCCGCTGGCGTGGCTGCTTTATTTGTTCCTTTCCCCTTTGCAGTGGATGATCACCAGACTGCGAATGCAAAATTTTTGACTGATGCTGGAGCAGGCTGGGTGTTGCAACAGAAGGATATGACCGCAGAGGGCGTCGCACAATGGTTATCGCTTCGCACGCGTGACGAATTGAGTGACGTAGCACAGCGTGCGCGTAAGCATGCGCAGCCGCACGCAGCGCAGCGGATTGCAGATATTTGCGAAGAATTGGCCGGAGGCAAAGCATGAAACATCGTCTTCAGCACATTCATTTTGTCGGGATCGGTGGTTCTGGCATGAGCGGTATTGCAGAAGTTTTGTTGAACCTTGGTTATCAGATTTCAGGATCAGACCTCGCACACTCTGCAGTGACGCAACGACTTCAGGGGCTTGGCGCGACCATTGCGCTGGGTCATCAGAAAGAAAACGTCCTAGGTGCGGATGCGATCGTGACCTCAACTGCCGTGGCGAATAACAACCCGGAAGTGATCGCTGCGCGTGAAGCTCGGATCCCGGTTGTTCCGCGCGCTGTGATGTTGGCCGAGTTAATGCGCCTTAAGCGCGGCATTGCCGTCGCCGGAACGCATGGAAAAACGACAACGACAAGCTTAGTCGCGAGCGTGCTAGCTGCGGGCGGGATGGATCCTACCTTTGTAATTGGTGGTCGCTTGAACTCTGCCGGTGCCAATGCTGGTCTTGGCGCAGGGGACTACATTGTTGTCGAAGCAGATGAGTCCGATGCTTCTTTCTTGAACCTACTGCCTGTGATGGCCATCATTACGAATATTGATGCCGATCATATGGATACGTATGGGCACGATATTGCGAAACTCAAGAGCGCCTTTGTTGAGTTCACGCAGCGCCTGCCATTTTATGGAAGCGCTATTGTTTGTTCGGACGATGCGAATGTCCGGGACATTATTCCCTTTGTGTCGCGACCACTTATCACTTACGGTTTAAATGCGGACGCTCAGTTTAGGGCGTCGAATGTACGTGCAACCGGGACGCGTATGCAGTTCGATGTCTCGCGCACAACGCGTCAAGGCACGATGCCATCGTTATCCATAGATTTGAGTTTGCCTGGCAAGCATAACGTCCTGAACGCGCTGGCTGCGATCGCTGTTGCGACCGAACTAGGGGTAGATGATCTCGCAATTGCCAAAGGCCTATCGGAATTCCGTGGTGTGGGTCGACGGTTCACCCAAATCGGTGATTTTGCTGCCACGAAAGGCGGTACGTTTAGCGTGATTGATGACTATGGTCACCATCCGGTTGAAATGGCTGCGACGTTGGCTGCGGCACGCGGTGCGTGGCCGCAGCGCCGCATCGTCTTGGCCTTTCAGCCGCATCGCTACACACGGACGCGCGATTGCTTTGAAGATTTTGTCAAAGTCCTGAGCTCGGCGGATGCAGTCTTGCTCACTGAGGTGTATGCCGCGGGTGAGCCTGCCTTGGTCGCTGCTGATGGAAGAGCGCTCGCCCGTGGTGTTCGCGTGGCAGGCAAGGTCGAGCCCGTATTCGTCGAGGACGTTGCCGCCATGCCAGAAGCAATCAAGAACTTTGCGCAAGATGGTGACGTCGTGATCGTCATGGGCGCGGGCTCCATTAGCAAAGTGCCGGATCAAATTGGGGGGCTGCGATGACGCATCCGATGGGTCGTGTGGGAGTCCTGTATGGCGGTAAGTCCGCCGAGCGCGAAGTCTCGATCATGTCTGGCACTGGCGTGCATGCAGCACTGGTCAGTCAGGATGTGGATGCGCATTTGTTTGATACGGGCGTGCGTAGTTTGGGCGAACTGGCAGACGCAAAGTTCGATCGCGTGTTTATTGCGTTGCACGGTCGCTTTGGCGAAGACGGCACCATACAAGGCGCTCTGGAACTATTGGGGATCCCCTATACCGGCAGTGGTCCGATGGCATCCAGTCTCGCAATGGACAAGATTATGACCAAGCGAATCTGGATTGA
>JBEDEU010000128.1:0-6452 GCA_041175585.1 Pseudomonadota bacterium
CGTCGTTACGAGCTCGCCCAAGACGATACGCGTGGGCCTCGTGGGCCGCGATTCTTGGCGTGCTACGACATCGAAAGCAAAGAAGCTGCGATGCTGTATGTCTCGCGCAACGATGGCCCCGCGAGCGGACGCCCAGCCTATAGCGACGGTCCGGCTGCGTGGAAACAGCGCAAGACAAAGTGGCGTTTGATGTGGCAACACATTTTGAACAACCCAACTTCTTTACAAGTTTCAGCATCGCCCTACATGTACCTGGTGGGCATGACCGAAGCGGCCGGAGCAGCTGCCGCTGAAGTGGATGCCTTTAATCAGTTCTACAACAACATTCACGTACCGGAAGTACTAACAGGCTACGGCTTTGAGAGTGGCGCGCGCTACGAACGTCTACGTGAGTTCATGCATCCGGAACCAGGCTCACCACACTATCTCGCCATGTACGGTATCAAAGATGAAGCCACGGCCAAAGCATTTATGCAGTCACGACTGACGGCTGATCCAAGCGGTAACAGTTTTTCTGACGGCCCACCGGTATGGATGAATCGTGACACCAAGTGGCGTTTGACCTACCGCCTCGTTGAATAAGTCTGCCGACACCTCCCAGCACATCACGAACACAGGAAAACTGAAATGATTTACTCGCGTCATGTTGGCAAAGCAAAAATCTACAACGTCATCGAATACAGTGGCCCAACCCATGCGGCGGATTTTGTTTTTCCGGCACTCGACGTCAAGGAGATCAAGCCGCATCTTTCTTGGCTCGCCCCGCATCACTACAACATCAAACTCGAGCGCTTCATTGTTGCGATGCAACTCTGGGTCATGCATATCGATGACAAAGTGATCGTGATTGATCTGGGTGTTGGGAATCATAAGAAGCGTGCTTCTGAGCGAATGAATATGCTTAATACGCTTACCCCGCTATGGATGGCGGCGGCGGGGGCAGATCCACAATCCGTTACACATGTGGTCGTGACACACTTCCATCCGGATCACGTCGGCTGGGGAACACGCATGGACAATGGCAAATGGGTCCCCACCTTCCCGAATGCGCGACACCTGATGCCCAGGGTTGATTTTGATCTTGCGCTTGCGGCGTACAAGAACGGTGACAAAGGTGTAATCAGCGGATCCTTTGAAGACAGCGTCTTACCTTTATACGAAGCAGGACTAATCGATTTCATCGATGATGGAGATATGGTTGCCGGCTGCCTTGAGGCAGAAATCATGCCTGGTCACACGCCGGGATCGATCCATTTCCGTCTGCGCTCTGAGGGCAAAGAAGCCATCTTCGCGGGGGACGTAATGCACAGCCCCCTACAAATCGCCATGCCACACATCAATACGTGGATCGATGCCCACGCAGAACAAGCCCGCGCCTCGCGCGCGTTGTTTTTAAAGCGGGCCGCTGAACGTAACGCATTGATTATGCCTGTGCACTTTGGCTGGCCGCACTGTGGCTACGTTCGTGGTGATGCGGCAAGTGGCTATCGTTTTGAGCCCACAGAGCCCGAGACCCGTGGCGAATAATTAGAAAGCTGCATAACAAGAACTTAACGGAGACGAAAATGAAAAAATTCCTGCACTTGGCTCTTGCTGCCCTAGCCCTAACGGCCTCTAGCGTCTATGCACAGCCTTATCCAAACAAACCCGTCAAAGTAATTATCACTTATCCCGCGGGTGGCCCTGCAGATCAGATCGCACGTGAACTCGCGAACGGTCTATCGCAAAGTCTTGGGCAGACGTTTGTCATCGAACCTAAAGCTGGTGCGAGTGGCTCTATTGGCACATCTTTCGTCGCTAAATCTGCACCCGATGGCTATACCTTGCTGGTCGGAGCAGGCGCTCCCCACACGGCTGTCCCAGTCTTTGCAGCAAAGCCACCTTATGATGGCGTGACTGAGTTCAAGCCAATCGTAATGATCATTGATGTGCCCAACGTGATGGTGGTTGCACCGCACATCAAAGCGAATAATGTAAAAGAGTTCATTGAGCTTGCGAAAACCAAGCACATGACCTTTGCGTCGACCGGAACAGGAAGCTCCACGCATCTTGCCGGAGAGATTTTTCAAATCGAGGCAAAAATCAAGATGACGCATGCACCTTATAAAGGTGCCGCCCCAGTCGTAAACGATATGTTGGGTGGACATGTAGACGTATCATTCTTGAACCTTTCAGCGATGCTCCCACACCTGAAATCCGGTCGATTGAAAGCAATTGGGATGTCATCTGTTAACCGTGCAAAAGCCTTACCGGATGTACCTACCCTGACCGAGCAAGGCGTGAAGGATGTAACAGGTTCTTGGTATGGCCTACTGGCACCTGCCGGGACGCCAGACGCAATCGTACAAACTCTGTACACCGCAGCGACCAAATACTTTAATCAACCAGAAGTTCGAGCGCGTGTCGAAGCTACTGGGTCGGAACTCAAGTTGCTCACTCCCAAGCAATTTGAAGATGCCATGAACGCAGAAAAAGCCGAGCTCACAGAACTCAACAAAATTCTTAATATTCGTATCGAGTAACACTCCAAGTCCTTAAACATTTCAATATATCGCCTCTAGCTCATGAATAAAGTTGTCTCAAACGCCGCTGAAGCCATCGCAGATATTCAGGATGGTGCGCGTGTCGCAATTTCAGGTTTTGGTCTCGCGCATCGGTTTCCAAATACTTTAATTTTTGCGTTGCGCGACAAAGGGGTACGTGACCTCACAATCGTCTGCAACTCACTCGGTGCGAATGGTGAGAAAGGCCAACTATTAGTTGAGAACGACCAGGTCAAGAAAATCATTACCTCTTTCTCGATTCGAGCTGGCATGCAAACCGAAGCGGAAAGACGTATTGCAGCGGGAACACTCGACGTTGAACTCGTCGCGCAAGGCACCTTGGTTGAGCGTTGCCGTGCTGGGGGTGCAGGGATTCCAGCGTTTTACACGCCGACTGGCGTTGATACAGCGTTGGCTGAGGGCAAGGACATTCGCTACTTTGATGGCAAGCCCTACTTGATGGAAGAGGCTATCAACGTCGACTTCGCTTTTTTGAGCGGCTATAAGGCAGATCGCGCAGGTAACGTCCAGTTTCGTGGTGGCAGCGGCAACTTCAACGTGAGCTTTGCTAAGGCCGCGCGTGTCGCCATCGTGGAAGTCGAAGAGATTGTCGAAGTCGGCGAGTTAGCGCCTGAACACATCAACTTGCCCGGGATTTTTGTATCCCGTGTCGTAAAAATTACAGATCCGATCGATGTGCGCTCACTCTCGCGTACAGAAAAGCGTCCTGCCGACAGTGCTCGCAATTACAACGGCAAGCCCGCCCTAACACGCGCTGGGATCGCCAAGAATGCAGCAAAAATTGTACGCAACGACTCCTATGTGAACTTAGGCGTAGGCCTCCCGACGCTCGTTTCAAACTACCTGGATGGACGTGGTGTCTGGTTACACGCCGAGAACGGCGTGCTCGGCTACGGCGGTATCGTCGCTGGGGATGCTATTGATCCCGACGTGTTCAATGCAGGTAGTCAATTTGTTGAAGCGATTCCTGGCACATCATTCTTTGAGAGTGTGACCTCGTTTGAAATGGCGCGCGGCGGTCATATCGATACAGTTATTCTAGGTGCCTATGAAGTGGATCGCGAAGGCAACGTCGCGAACTGGAGCACGACCGACACGCGTCGCGGTGGTATTGGCGGTGCGATGGATCTTATTTCCGGTGATGTTGAACTCATCATCGTCATGGAACATTCAGATAGCAAAGGCAACACAAAGCTGCCCAAGCAGTGCAAGTATCCCTTGACGGGACGTCAATGTGTCGACTGGCTCGTGACCGATCTGGCTGTCCTGCACTGGGTAGACGGCCGCTTTGTTCTAGAGGCCGTGGCACCGGGATTTACACCGGAAGAAGTACGGGCGCTTGGTCAAATTGAATTTGATATCGCACCCGACTACAAGGTGATGGACTAACCTTCGAGCTTGGTAGAAGCCCAGGCGGTGAGCAATGGCTTGCCGCTTGTGGTGGTCCAAACCCCGATATAGCGGTTGTAAAGGTTCTTGTCGACGCCATCAGAATGAATCTTCATCCTGACTTTTCCTTCGACAATCACTGATGTACCCACTACGCGCGCGGTCACTTCTTCGCGATCGATCTGTAGGTATTGCACGCGCTTTGTCGCGACGCTGTCGACGTAGCTCTCTTTAGTATCGCGGCGACCACTTGCATGCGTATAAGTGAGGCCTACATCGATCAGTGCAGCTAAGCCAGGGCCATCTTTTGCGACTAACACCTTACAACGCTGCTCGTCGAGTGCCAACACCTGCTGCTCAAGCGCTTTAATCTCTGTTGGGGTCATGTCAAGGTCTCTTTGTTTGAGTTTTAAAAGTATTTTGAATAGCTTATTCTAAAAACAACCCAATGGCTCATAAACTATACGACAAATGACGAGCGGCTCCGTCAGCCACGGTTCGGCTTTTGGATTCCAGGAAAATGCGACGACCTCTATCAATTATTCTCTCTGCAGTCCTCACAGCACTTGGGGGCTGCGCAGGGGTACCTTTCTCAAATACCGATGTTGAATATTTTCAACCTCCTATTGTCGCCACAAAAGCACCGGAGCGACCCATCACGAACTTCAGTCTCTTCAACAACACCACCAAAGTCAATCTCGCACCGATGCGCTCGATCGTGCCGACCTTTAACGGCAAAGGCAATCTTCTTGCGAGCTGGAATCCTCACCCCGATGGTGTAAAAAACCGGCCTACGTTCGTGATCGTCCATGGAGGCCATGGCTTAGTACCCAGCGACTTTGCAACTGCCCTCTGGGCAAGAAAAGACTTAGGCGCGAATACGCTAGTGCTCGACAGTTACTGGAGCCGGGGACATGATCAGAATTGGGTGACCTATACCCCACTTGGAGCAAACGCCCGCATGCTCGATGCCATCGCAACGGGGCGGTGGCTCGTCTCGCAAGGGGTTGACCCGAACCAGTTATTTCTGATGGGTGGTAGCCAAGGGGGTTGGGCTGTATTAAGGACCTTCACCAACGAGCCCTTTATGCGTGAACACGCAAAGGGCTTATATCGTGCCGGCGTTAGTCTTTACCCCGTCTGCAACAGCAAAGGCTGGAAAGAAGACCCAACCTTAGGCCCCTACTGGGGCCCCGTTATTGTCTTCACCGCTGGGAAAGATACGGCCACGCCGCCGGATCGATGCCCTACACGTGTATTCAAAGATGCAACATCCTGGACGCACTACCCAGAGGCAACCCACGGTTGGGACACATCAAACCGTGGCGCGCATACGCCATCTGTAGACGGCGAGTGCGGCAAAGCATTAAATGTCTATAACCGTTTTGCGGTGTGTCGCTCTGATTCTACGACTCAAGACATGCACCGACGTATCAAAGAATTTATTAACGGCTTATAGAGCGATTACTGCTCTTTAATTACGTTAATGTGCCCACCACACGAAACAAAGCAGACACGGTAGTTTTCGTCGCAACGATACGTATTAGCGGAGGCCCAACATGCGTTCTGAAACCGAGTGCATGATCTTGCATCATCTTTATCACTCGCCCGACGAATACAGTTTTGATAGTTCCAACGGTTGCGTTGCTCACAAGACTGACGATCATTGAGCGCGCGTTGATTTTCATTGCCAACACAAATTTCGCGTGCAACTGAACACTGTGCAACGCACTGACGACCTCCGTCTGTTGTTGGAGGATAGTACTCGTAGCGCACCGTTGAGCACGCGCTCAACAGCAACAGTGTCATTGCAAAAATATACCTACGCGAATATCCAAAAATAATATTCATCAAATCGATTTATCTCTTGTGCGTCACCGAAATCACACAGCCTGAATCGAGCGGATGCCAAGCAGGCAGGTCGGCCACTTCGGCGGCGACCATCCTGAAGGTGGGCAAGGTGCCTTGGTAAGTACTAGTGCCATTGGGCTCTACTGTTCTGCGACGCTCTAAACCACTGACGACACAAACACGGTTCGGTGTAGCCGAATCAACGCTGAAGGTTGGATAATTGCTCGCAGCCTGGCGCCCTGGGTCTACCGTGATCATTTTTTCGTTACGGCTGGCCGTCGCAGCTTCCGGTGTCACAACGAGCACTGGCGCAGCAATCGGAGCGACCGAAGCGACAGGCGTAGCCACTTTTCCAGATGACTGCGAGTTAGGCTTCGGCCGAGGAGTCACATAACCATCCGGCTGAATCGGCGCGCTGATAATTGTCACAACCTTAGCGGGAACCGGTTTTGCCTGAGGACTCGGTGGCGGTGCTCCGCCCACCTTCGGAGGTACTTTCATTGTCACCGGCACCGGAACGAGGACGGGTGTCTGCTGTGGCACCATCGGTGGTATTGCCATCGGCGCCTGCTGAGGCGTGCCAACAGGAGGAATCAACATCGGTGTTTGCTGCTGCACCAGAGGCGGCACAGCCATTGGTGTCTGCTG
>JBEDEU010000129.1:0-6397 GCA_041175585.1 Pseudomonadota bacterium
CGCGGCTTCATCACTTTCATTCGGCTCATGCGGCAGCAATATCAATAAATCTACGTCTGAAAAGGGATACAACTCACCACGCCCGTAGCCGCCGACAGCGGCAAGTGCTGCACCTTTGGGGAGGGGCAGATGAACGAGTAGGTCACGTAGGGCCTGGTCCGCACATTGGCGCAGCGCACCGAGCAATTTGTCTGGCTGGGGCTTGGCCCGATATTGCTCGATTGCATTGAGTCGACTCGCTTGAGCCTGACTGCGTATCGTCGCGAGCGCTGTGGAGTCAGTCATCTTATAGCCTCAGGCAGACGGTCGAATTGTTGCTATGGGTTGATGAATGCGGGTGCTGGGGGCATACCATCTGAAACGGTCATCACTTCAAAACCACTTTCTGTGACGAGTACTGTATGTTCCCATTGCGCAGACAGACTGTGATCGCGTGTAACAACAGTCCACCCATCTGAAAGCTGTCTGATCTCACGTCGTCCTGCATTGATCATCGGCTCGATCGTAAAGATCAAGCCGGGTTCAAGTCTTTGCCCGGTCCCGGCCTTGCCGTAATGCAAGATTTGAGGGTCTTGGTGAAACACCTTGCCAATGCCGTGGCCACAAAACTCGCGCACGACGGAAAAACCGCTTTGTTCTGCGTGCCGCTGGATCGCCTGGCCGATGTCACCGAGCGTATTGCCAGGCTTAACCTGAGCAATGCCGAGCCACATACAGTCAAACGTCACTTCAGAGAGACGCTTGGCGAGTATGGAGGGTTCGCCCACGTAGTACATCCGACTTGTATCGCCAAACCAGCCATCCTTGATGATCGTGACGTCGATATTCAGGACATCTCCGTTTTTCAGCACTTTGTCACCTGGGATCCCGTGGCAGACTTGGTGATTGACGGAGGTGCATATCGCTCCGGGAAAAGGAGGGTATCCAGGTGGGGCATAGCCTACGGTTGCCGATTTGACGTTCAGAACGTTCGTCAAGAAATCTAGACAAAGTTTGTCCAGTTCTCCCGTGGTGACCCCAGGTTTGACGTGCGGGGTAATGAAATCGAGTACTTTGGCTGCGTCTTTACAGGCCGCACGCATGCGGTCTAAATCGGCGGGATTGGTGACTAAACCCATGTTGACTTGAGTATTAAGCGTGAAAGATAGTAGAATTATAGGCTTACCATTGTTTTTGCACGGTAATACCGTTGTAAATCATTGTAGTAAGTTGTGTGTAAATTGCAGTAACTAAATCGCGTGGTACGCCGCCAGGGTGCTGGTATATAGCCTGTTAGGGCTGTTGCTGGTGCAGGCGTTATCACTAGACCCAACCCTCGGAGCTCTTATTATGTCTTTAATGCGTGAAATGTTAGAAGCGGGCGTGCACTTTGGTCACCAGACCCGTTATTGGAACCCAAAGATGGCCCCGTATATCTTCGGCCATCGGAACAAAATTCACATTATTAACCTCGAAAAGACTGTTGCAAACTATCAAGATGCGACAAAATTCTTGCGCCAAGTGGCTGCTAAGGGTGGAAATGTCTTGTTCGTTGGTACCAAGCGCGCCGCGCGCGAACTGGTTGCTGCAGAAGCCCAGCGCGCTGGCATGCCGTTTGTTGACAGCCGTTGGCTCGGTGGCATGCTCACAAACTTCAAGACCGTCAAGAGCTCGATCAAGCGCTTGAAAGACATGGAAGTCATGATTGCTGAAGGCGGTACGGAGCGCATGACCAAAAAAGAAGGTCTGATGTTCCAGCGCGAACTCGACAAACTCAATAAGTCGATTGGCGGCATTAAAGATATGAACGGTTTGCCAAGCGCAATCTTCATGATCGACGTCGGCTATCACAAGATTGCAGTTGCAGAAGCAAATGCACTGGGTATCCCAGTCGTTGCCGTGGTTGATACTAACCACTCACCAGACGGCATCGACTACATCATTCCAGGTAATGATGACTCTGCTAAGGCTATCGCTTTGTACGCAAAGGGTGTGGCTGACGCCGTGTTGGCTGGCCGTACCGATAACGTCAATGGTTTGGTCGAAGAAATCGCCCAGGGCGAAGAGTTCATCGAAGTCGATCAGGCTAAAGCCTAATTAATCTGGAGCATTTATGGCTGAAATTACCGCCGCAATGGTTAAAGAACTGCGCGAGAAGACTGACGCGCCAATGATGGAATGCAAGAAAGCCTTAACTGAGGCTGCTGGAGATATGGCTCGCGCAGAAGAAATCTTGCGCGTCAAGCTTGGTAGCAAGGCGAGCAAAGCAGCGAGCCGCGTTACTGCTGAGGGCCTGATCGGTCTGTACATTTCGCCCGATGCCAAGCAGGGCGCGGTTGTTGAAGTGAACTGTGAGACCGACTTCGTTGCAAAGAACGATGACTTCGTTGCATTTGTTGGCAATATCGCCAAACTCGTCGCAACTTCGTCTATTTCTGATGTTGCCGCCTTGTCGGCGACTTCTTTCGGTGATGGTACGGTTGACTCCGTACGTACAGCACTGATCGGCAAAATTGGCGAGAACATCTCGATTCGTCGTTTCCAGCGCTACAACACTGCAAACAAACTGGCTAGCTATGTTCACAGCGGCAAGATTGGCGTGCTGGTGGACTTCGCTGGTGCGGATGAAGTGGGCAAGGACTTGGCAATGCACATTGCTGCGACCAAGCCACGTGCTGTAGACGAAACGGGTGTGTCCGAGGCGGACAAGGAAGCCGAACGTTCAGTTGCGCGTCAAAAGGCCGCGGAGTCTGGTAAGCCCGCTGAGATCGTTGAAAAAATGGTCGAAGGCTCGGTTCAAAAGTTCCTCAAGGAAGTGGCGTTGCTCTCCCAGCCATTCGTTAAAAACGACAAGCAGTCCGTCGCTCAGATGCTGAAAGAAAAAAGTGCATCGATCGCCGGTTTCTCTTTGTTCGTCGTAGGCGAAGGTATTGAGAAGAAAACTAGCGACTTTGCTGCAGAAGTCGCTGCCGCTGCTGCCGGAAACGCGTAATTTTGTACCTTAAGCCGGGCGGTGCAGCAATGCCCGCCCGGCTTTCGTTTACACTTTTGTTCGTGATTAATACCCCGGAAAATAACGCATATGACCAGCAGAATGCATAAACGAGTCCTCCTCAAACTGTCTGGCGAAGCGCTCATGGGTGATGATGCCTTTGGCATCAACCGCGCGACGATTATGCGGATGACCGATGAGGTTGCCGAAGTCGTTGCCATGGGCGTGCAGTTGGCAATAGTTATCGGCGGTGGAAATATCTTTCGCGGCGTTGCACCCGGTGCGCAGGGCATGGATCGTGCTACCGCGGACTACATGGGCATGATGGCGACCGTGATGAATGCCTTAGCCCTACAGGACGCACTGAAGCACAGAGGCGTAGATGCCCGTGTGCAGTCTGCCTTGAATATTGAGCAGGTTGTCGAGCCTTATATTCGCCCCAAAGCGTTGCGTTACCTGGAAGAAGGTAAGGTCGTGATCTTTGCTGCGGGTACCGGTAATCCATTTTTTACGACGGACACCGCCGCGGCTTTGCGTGGCGCGGAAATCGGCGCTGAGATCGTCCTGAAGGCAACGAAGGTTGACGGTATCTATACGGCTGACCCGAAGAAGGATCCCGCTGCAACGCGCTATGCGCGCATTAGTTTTGATGAAGTCATTATGCGTCGTCTCGAAGTGATGGATGCAACGGCCTTCGCGTTGTGTCGTGATCAAAAATTACCTATCAAAGTTTTTTCAATTAATAAGGTCGGTGCACTTAAGCGCGCCGTAAGTGGTGAGGACGAGGGTACGCTCGTTCACGTCTAGAAGGAAAAATCATGAGTACAGCTGAAGTACAAAAATCTGCCGAATCCCGCATGGGGAAGTCACTTGAGACGCTGAAAAGCAATCTCGCGAAAATTCGTACTGGACGCGCGCACACCGGCATTCTTGATCACGTCCAGGTGGAGTACTACGGCTCGCCTGTTCCGATTTCTCAGGTGGCCAACGTTACACTGCTGGATGCACGCACGATTAACGTACAGGTTTGGGAAAAGAATCTTGGCGCGACAGTTGAAAAAGCAATTCGTGATTCTGATTTAGGACTCAATCCAATCGGTATGGGTGACAGTATCCGTGTGCCTATGCCAGCCCTGACAGAAGAGCGTCGTCGCGATCTCAACAAGGTCGTGAAATCTGAAGGCGAAGACGCAAAAATTGCCGTTCGCAACTTGCGTCGTGATGCAAACGATAGCTTTAAGAAGCTCGTTAAGGATAAGGTCATTTCTGAGGACGATGAGCGCCGCGCGCAAGATATCGTACAAAAGTTAACCGACCGCTGCGTGTCCGAGATCGACAAGTTGGTCGCCCAGAAAGAAGCAGAGATCATGACGGTTTAAGCCGTCTCCTATATGGCGATCAGCTCAACCAAAGCCGTCCCGACTACGTCGGCGACCCCGGAGCACGTTGCGATCATTATGGATGGCAACGGGCGTTGGGCTTCCCAACGGTTTCTCCCGCGCACGGCCGGCCACGCCAAGGGCGTGCAGTCGGTTCGCAGAGCCGTGGAGACTTGCGGGAATGCGGGTGTGCGCTATCTGACACTGTTTGCATTTAGCTCTGAAAATTGGCGACGTCCTGCTGACGAGGTCTCGTTATTAATGCGCTTGTTTGTTCAGGCGCTCGAGCGAGAGGTTTCAAGGTTGCAAGAGCAGGGCGTGCGTTTACGCGTCGTCGGCGATCTGAGTCCCTTTGAGCCAAAATTACAAGAGCTGATTTTTCAGGCGCAGGACAGCACTGCAAAAAATGATGCCTTGCACCTAACGATTGCCGCAAATTACGGTGGACGTTGGGATATCTTGCAAGCTACACGTCGCATGCTTGCCGAGCATCCTGAGTTGGCGAGACATCCAGAGCAATTGGACGAGCAACTGCTTTCCAATTATCTCTCGATGGCATGGGCGCCAGAGCCAGACCTCTTTATCCGTACCGGTGGTGAGCAACGCATTTCAAATTTTTTGATTTGGCAATTGGCTTACACAGAACTGTTTTTCACGGATTGTTACTGGCCTGACTTTGGAGAGACTGAGTTGCGACAGGCCTTTGAGTGGTACAGCACGCGCGAGCGACGATTTGGTCGTACGAGCGCTCAGGTACACGGTTCAACGAAGACCTAGACCATGCTCGGACAACGTGTCATCACCGCCGTGGTATTGCTTTGCCTCATGGCGCTGTTGTTGATCGTTCCCTCACAGTGGCCGTTCCTCATTTTTTTGTCATTGACCTGCGGGCTTGCAGCGTGGGAGTGGAGTCGTTTGCTTTGGGGGCGAGGCACTCGAGTTCCGATGGCTATTGGTTTTCTGCTGTTCGCATTGACGATTGTGCAGGCATGGCTTTGGATGCGGTCCCAATCGGATGATCAACGTTGGTTGTTGTGGTCGTCTTTTTTAAGTGTCTGCGGGTGGCTGGTGTTTGTCGGTGGTGCATTGTTTCGGGCTCAAACGCAGATCCGTCAGGGGGCACCGCTTTGGACTCTGTTCGCAGTGATCACCCTTTTTGCAACTTGGGCAAGCTTGGCGTGGCTCTTTTTACATAATGGCGCTCAGTTCGTTGTGTCGATGCTTGTTGTTGTTTGGATTGCCGACATCTTTGCGTATTTTGCAGGTCGTGCGCTTGGACGCAACAAGCTTGCACCGCGCATCAGTCCCGGAAAAACGATAGAAGGGGCCGTCGCTGGCGTGCTTGGTGTAGTTGCATGGATTGTGGGTAGTGCTGCGTTTTTACCCAAGAGTTTTGGCTTTGAGCTTGTGCAGCGCTGGGGCTGGGCTGGTGCTGTGATTCTTGCTGTTGTCTTGGCAATTTTCTCGATTTGTGGGGATTTGTTCGAGTCCCTACTAAAAAGGCGTGCGTCCATGAAGGACTCGAGTGAGTTACTTCCTGGACACGGCGGCGTATACGACCGAATTGATGCTGTTGTTGCGGTTGTCCCCTTGAGCTTTATTCTGCTTGGGAACTTACCGTGGTAGCGCGCGTCACGGTGTTAGGTTCAACGGGGTCTATCGGGCAAAGCACATTAGATGTTCTGGCTCGACACCCTGATAAATTTGCAGTGCATGCACTGTCGGCCTATTCGCGGATAGAGCTACTCGTTGGACAAGCACGTGCAACAGCGGCAAGAGTTGTTGTGGTACCAACGGACGCCGCCGCGCAGGAGTTTCGTCGCTTATGGGGTGCTGGAGCACCAAGCCCTGAACTAAGAGTCGGTCCAAAGGCTTTGGCTGAGACGGCAGGCGATGATCAGAGTCAGATTGTGATGGCTGCGATCGTTGGCGCAGCAGGGCTCCCAGCGGCATTTGCTGCGGCTCAGGCGGGTAAACGTGTTTTGCTCGCAAACAAAGAAGCCCTTGTTGCTGCCGGGTCGTTGTTCATGGCTGCGGTTCAAAAAAG
>JBEDEU010000130.1:0-6328 GCA_041175585.1 Pseudomonadota bacterium
CGCCTCGTCCCCCGCCTGCTGCAGGTAATTTTGTCGTACAGGCAATGTCGCTGGACTCCGCTGACGATGCGCAGCGACAGCGCGGAAAGCTGCTCGCCTCAGGTGTGAGTAATGCTTTCGTCGATGGCCCGGTAAATGTGAACGGCAATCCCAAATATCGTGTGCGCATCGGACCATTCCCGTCTCGTGAAGCGGCTCAAGCCGCTCAGACCCGTTTGCGCACACTGGGTTATAGCGGCGCCTTCATAGCTTCGCAGTGACCGGTTTCGATTTCGTTCTGATTGCAATACTCGGAGTCTCGGCTGTCCTGGGATTGTTGCGAGGGCTACTCAAGGAAGTTTTGTCTCTGGTTGCCTATGTTTCAGCTTTTTTGGCGGCAATCTGGTGGGGACCAGAAGTCTCTGATTGGGTCGAGGCCTGGATTACACAGTCTTTTTTAAGAATGGCCGTGTCCTACATTGGAATATTTGTTGCAGTATTGCTGACAATTGGCCTCTTCAATATGACGTTGAGTGCTTTGATTAGCAAGACAGGCTTGACGCCAGCCGACCATGGATTAGGTGGTTTGTTTGGTTTAGTGCGGGGTGCCTTGTTTGTTCTAATTTTGGTGACTCTGGCGGGCTATACACCATTGCCTAATGAAACATGGTGGAAGAACGCCATGTTTTCTGGCCAAGTTGTCGCGGTAGTTCAGCAGATTAAATTACGGCTACCAGATCCAATCGCTGGATGGATGCCTTACTGAATGTAGTTTTCGTGCTTTATTTTTCGGTTTAACCGGTATCAGGAATTTTCATGTGCGGAATTGTCGGAGTCATTGGTCGCGGGCCTGTTAATCAGTTGCTTTACGATAGCCTGCTGCTGCTGCAGCACCGCGGTCAAGACGCAGCTGGTATTGCGACATCGAACGGCAATCATTTCAATATGTACAAGGCGCACGGCTTGGTGCGCGACGTATTTCGTACACGCAATATGCGTTCTTTGCCAGGGACTTCCGGTATCGGTCAGGTGCGTTATCCAACGGCCGGCTCCTCTGAGAGCGTCGAAGAGGCGCAGCCTTTTTACGTTAACGCTCCCTTTGGTATCACGTTCGCACACAACGGTAACCTAACCAATTGGCATGAGTTGCGGGAGTCTCTTTTTAGAATCGACCAGCGCCACATCAACACCAATTCCGATTCTGAGGTGTTGCTCAACGTGCTGGCGCATGAGCTGCAACGGGCAGCGAACGGCGTGTCTTTGGACGAGAACGCAATCTTTAAGTCTGTGCGAGCGGTACATCAACGCGTGAAAGGTGCCTACGCAGTTGTCGCTCAGATTTCCGGGTACGGTTTGCTGGCGTTCCGTGATCCACATGGTATTCGTCCTCTTTGTTTAGGACGATTTGATACCGATCAGGGACCAGAGTGGATGGTTGCGTCGGAATCGGTGGCGCTTGAGGGATCAGGTTTCCAGTTCGTCAGGGATATTGCTCCAGGCGAGGCTGTCTTTATATCGTTAGACGGCAAGATGAGCAGTGAGATGTGCGCGCCATCGGTCGTGCATGCCCCCTGTATTTTTGAATACGTGTATTTTGCGAGACCTGATTCAGTTTTGGATGGTGTTTCGGTTTATAGTGCACGCCTAAAAATGGGCGAGTATTTGGCGGATAAGCTTGCGAAGACGCTGCGGTTGGGGGACATTGATGTTGTGATGCCCATCCCCGATTCATCACGCCCCTCGGCAATGCAATTAGCTGATCGTTTAGGCTTGAACTACCGCGAAGGACTTATTAAAAATCGGTACGTCGGTAGAACATTCATCATGCCTGGACAGGCCGTTCGCAAGAAATCTGTACGGCAAAAACTCAACACGATCGGTATGGAGTTCAAAGGTAAGAACGTGTTGCTGGTCGACGACTCCATTGTGCGTGGAACGACCAGCCGAGAAATCGTTGATATGGCACGAGCTGCGGGTGCGAACAAGGTGTACATGGCTTCTGCCGCGCCACCAGTGCGTTACCAAAACGTATATGGCATTGATATGCCAACGCAAAAAGAATTGATCGCAACCGGACGTGATGAGGCGGAAATCGCGCGCATCATCGGTGCGGATGCACTCGTTTATCAAGATATTGCATCGATGCAGAAATCAGTAACTGATTTAAATCCTGCGTTGACCAAGTTTGATAATTCTTGCTTTACCGGTGAGTATGTGACCGGTGACATTACGCCTGAGTATTTAGAGCGTTTGGGGCGCAGTCGCCACAGCGCGCAGGATGAGGCGAGTGGGCTACTTTTTAATATGGGTTACGCCGCAGAAGACAACTGAGTCGATAAGCGGCCGCTGTGGCTATTAATGCGAACAAGGCTAGGCTCCAGTAGGCGTACTCGATCCCGAACAATGTAATGCGGGCATCCATGCAGCTGGCGTAGATGCCAAAAAGCCAGGGCACCGCGGACTCTAGTCCGGTTTTTGTCATGAGTTGATCGGCAAAACTCTGTGCGCACGAAAAGCTTTGCGCTGCCACCTGTGCTTGGTAGATCGCTGCGGTGATACCTGCTAAAGCGACGGATAAGATCAATGCCAACGATACTGCGTTTCTTGCGCGATTCGCTTGTCCACGAGAACCCATCAAACCGATGACGGCAATCAGCAAATACAGCATGCGCTGCGTCACACACCATGCGCACGGCTGCATGTCATAGACGTGCTGAGAGATGAGTGCGATGAGTACAGCCAATAAGCTAATGGATGCAATGTAAAGTTGCGCGCGTTGATCAGGCTGCATGTTTTTGTTCTACTCCAAGGACTTCGAGAATCGCACGCTCAAACTGTCGCTGGGTACGTGGTTGGGCAAGAGCTTCGCCGCTAATAACAAAGACATCCTCAATTCGATCTCCGAGTGTCATCACCTTGGCGGTTTGCAAGTTAATCGCATAAGACACAAATACTTGCGCCAAATCTCCAAGTAGGCCCGGACGATCGCTCGCAATGACATCTAAGCGCCAACTTTGGCTGCGTTCATCTGGGTGTAGCTGAACAATCGGAGGAAACGGGAAAGCTCTCGAGAGCCGTGAGGGCCTTAAACCAAAGACATCGGCTGATTGTGATGCGTCTTGAGGTGCATCGAGATGCTGGATGAGTTCATGCTCAATCAGAGCAGCAATTGTCCGCAAGTCTTCATTCGTCTCGCTCGGCAACACCACAAAACTGTCTAGCGCGTAGCCATCGCGTGTTGTGTGGATGCGTGCGTCTTGAATACTAATAAGCCGTCTTGCAAAGTAGCCACAAATACGCGCAAAGAGGTCGGCAACGTCTTTCGTATAGACCAGAACCTGGATACCTTCTGCGCCGTCGGTGGGGCGCGCTTTGACGATTGTCTTTGCTGTGCCGACACGGTGATAAAGATGCCGGGTATGCCACGCGATTTCGCTTGCTTCGTGGCGCAAAAAGTAAGCAACGTCTAACTGCTTCCAGAACGCTTCACGAGTGTCATCACGCAAGCCTGCCAGTCGAATCAATCCTGCGGCTTCTTCCATGCGCTGGCGCAGCACTGTGTTCGCATCGTCCGTGGTTCCGCTGAACGTAGCCCGGGTTTGGTTGTAAAGGTCTTCAAGTAACTTGCCTTTCCATGCGTTCCACACTTTCGGGCTCGTACCGCGAATATCCGCGACCGTTAGCAGGTACAGAGCCGTTAGTTGCCTGGGCGTCTCGACCAGCGCGGCAAATTCTTTGATCACATCGGGATCTGATAGATCCTTTTTTTGTGCAACTTGCGACATGAGGAGGTGATGTCGCACAAGAAACACGACAAGGCTCGTGTCCTCTTTAGATAAGCCGTGATCACGTGCGAAGCGCTTAACTTCCTCCGCTCCTAAGGTGGAGTGATCGCCGCCTCGACCTTTTGCGATGTCGTGAAAAAGCGCAGCGACATAAAGCAACCAATGACGGTCAAAGCTTGCCGTCAGTCTGCTGGCCAGTGGGTACTCTTGCGCATGTTCAGGCATTGTGAAACGGCGCAGATTACGCAAGACAGCCAGAGTGTGTTGATCAACGGTATAGACATGAAACAAATCATGCTGCATCTGGCCAACAACCAGACGGAATACTGGCAGATAGCGAGGCAAAATGTTGAGCATCGTCATGCGTCGCATGGCGTGCACAATGCCGTGTGGTTGCTGCAATATTTGTAAAAACAGGGCGCGGTTGGTTTTAGAACGCCGAAAATCCGCGTTGATACGGTGACGGGCGTGCCAGATGGCACGAAGGGCTCTGCCGGAGAGTTCAGTGAGGTCTGGATGCTGTTGCATCACCAAGAAGACGCCCAAGAGCTGCTCAGGATGTTGCTCGAATACTTCGTCGTCGATAATGTCCAACCGGTTGCGGTGTGCAACGTAAAAGCTGTTAATCGGACGAACCTCATCGCGATTTGGCGGGAACAGATTTTCTTCGATGTTTTGGACGAGCAGTGTATTGAGTTGCGTCACCAGGCGTGCCGCCCAGTAGTAACGCTGCATCAAAATCTCACTCGCGCGGCGCGTCGTCGTCGCATCGATCCCATAGGCCTGCGCAAGACCGTGCTGCAAATCAAAAAGCAAACGGTCTTCTCGACGCTTGGCCAAAAGATGTACTTCGATCCGGACCCGCTTGAACGCCTGCTCTGCGCGTCTTAGGTCACGCGCTTCTGCGGTGGTGAGTAGTCCAGCCCGTGCGATCTGCTGCCAGGTTGTTCCAAATCCCGCTGCCCGAGCCATCCACATAATGACTTGTAGGTCACGCAACCCGCCGGGCGACTCTTTACAGTTTGGCTCAAGAGAGTAGGGGGTGTCTTGATAGCGCGCATGTCGTTGCTGCATCTCAGCGCGCTTACCTTGAAAGAACACGCGTGCGTCCAAGTGCTCTGTCATCCGCGCATGCAGCGTTTTTGTTAGGTTGCGGCTACCCGCGATCCAGCGTGTCTCAAGCAGTGATGTCTCTACCGTGATGTCACCGCGCGCTTCTGTTACGCACTGATCAATTGTGCGCACGCTGCAACCAGGTTCGAGCCCAATATCCCACATGGCGGCGACGAGAGCGCTTAGCGCGGCTTCATCACTTTCACTGGGTTCATGTGGCAGCAATATAAGTAAATCTACGTCTGAATAGGGATAGAGCTCACCGCGCCCGTAGCCGCCGACAGCTGCAAGTGCTGCACCTTTGGGGAGAGGTAGGTGAACGAGTAGGTCACGTAAGGCTTGGTCCGCACATTGGCGCAACGCACCTAGCAATTTGTCTGGTTGGGGTTTGGCCCGATATTGCTCAATGGCAGTCAGTCGACTTGCTTGAGCTTGGCTGCGTATCGTCACGAGTGGTGTGGAATCAGTCATCTTATGGGCTCAAGCGTGCGGTCGAATTGTTGCTACGTTGTGATGAATGCGGGTGCTGGGGGCATGCCATCTGAAACAGTCATCACTTCAAAACCGCTTTCTGTGACGAGTACTGTATGTTCCCATTGCGCAGACAGGCTGTGATCGCGCGTGACAACGGTCCAACCATCTGAAAGCTGTCTGATTTCGCGTCGTCCTGCATTGATCATCGGCTCGATCGTAAAGATCAAGCCAGGTTCAAGTCTTTGCCCGGTCCCAGCCTTGCCGTAATGCAAGATCTGAGGATCTTGGTGAAACACTTTGCCAATGCCGTGGCCACAAAACTCACGCACGACGGAAAAACCGCTTTGTTCTGCGTGTCGCTGGATTGCCTGACCGATGTCCCCGAGCGTATTGCCAGGCTTGACCTGAGCAATACCCAGCCACATGCAGTCAAACGTCACCTCAGAGAGACGCTTGGCGAGGATGGAAGGTTCGCCCACGTAGTACATCCGGCTTGTGTCGCCAAACCAGTCATCCTTGATGATTGTGACGTCGATATTCAGGACATCTCCGTTTTTCAGCACCTTGTCACCTGGAATGCCATGGCAGACTTGGTGATTGACGGAGGTGCATATCGCGCCGGGGAAAGGGGGGTATCCCGGTGGGGCATAGCCTACGGTTGCCGACTTAACGTTAAGAACGTTCGTCAAGAAATCTAGACAAAGTTTGTCTAATTCGCCGGTCGTGACGCCGGGTTTGACGTGTGGGGTAATAAAATCGAGCACTTTGGCAGCGTCTTTACAGGCCGCACGCATGCGGTCTAAATCGGCGGGATTGGTGACTAAACCCATGTTGACTTGAGTATTAAGCGTGAAAGATAGTAGAATTATAGGCTTACCGTTGTTTTTGCACGGTAATACTGCCGTAAATCATTGTAGTAAGTTGTATGTAAATCGTTGTAATTAAATCGCGTGGTACGCCGCCAGGGTGCTGGCACG
>JBEDEU010000131.1:0-6261 GCA_041175585.1 Pseudomonadota bacterium
CCAACACATTCGACGCAAAGGCGAAGACATTGCTGAACAAGGCCTCGTCTTGGCCGCTGGACAACGACTTGGTGCGCAACACCTTGCGATGCTCGCATCGATTGGTGTGGCGCAGGTGGAAGTTTTCACTCCGCTGAAAGTCGGCGTGTTTTTTACCGGCGATGAACTGACAGAACCCGGGCAGGCGTTGGCGCCCGGGGCGATTTACAACAGCAACCGTTACGCCATCAACGGATTACTGAAGCAATTAGGTTGCACGGTCAACGACTACGGTATTGTGCGCGATTCGGCGCAAGCCACACGAGACGCGCTCTCAAAAGCAGCCACAGAGAACGACGTGATCATCACCTGCGGCGGCGTCTCTGTCGGCGAAGAAGACCACGTCAAAGGTGCCGTTCAGGCGCTTGGCTCACTAGATCTTTGGCAAATCTCCATGAAGCCGGGCAAGCCGCTGGCCTATGGCCGCGTCAACCAAGCGGATTTCATCGGTCTGCCAGGCAATCCCGTCAGTTCTTTTGTGACGTTCCTGCTGATGGCTCGTCCCTTTTTGCTCAAGCGGATGGGTGTTGCTGACACCGGCCTGCGTTATTTGACTGCGACCTCGGGGTTCAGCTGGCCGCGTCCAGACAAGCGTCGAGAGTTTTTGCGGGTAAAGATTGGCAGTGACGCGGCGGGTCAACCTGTACTGGATCTCTGGCCAAATCAAGGCTCAGGAGTCATGAGCAGCTTATCCTGGGCGGACGGCTTGGTTGACCTTGCACCAGAAACGACCATCGCACCGGGTGACAAACTGCGGTATCTTTCGTTATCCGAACTTCTTTACTAAGCACTGGCCATGAACCTACAGCTTCTGTACTTTGCACAGCTTCGCGAGAAGTTTGGCCGCGCCCAAGAGACCGTAGAGGCACCCGCATCGGTCCATACTGTTGCCGACCTCATCGCGCACCTCGCTAGCCGAGGCGGTATCTGGCAAGAAACTTTTTCTGGCGGGCAAGCGTTCAGGGTAGCTATCAACCAAGACATGGTTGAACTGACCGCCACGCTGAGCGATGGCGCCGAAGTCGCCATCTTTAGACCAGTCACAGGTGGGTAGATGAGCGCTCGCCTTTCCGTTTCTGTGCAAGAAGCTGATTTCGACTTTAAGCATGAGCATGCGCAACTCGTATCAAGCGACAAGGGAGTTGGCGCAGTCGTCGCCTTCATCGGCATGGTCCGCGATTTAAACCTGGCGGACGATGTGGTGGCCCTTGAGCTTGAACACTATCCCGGCATGACTGAAAAGTCTTTAATGCGTATCGCTGAACAGGCCGCACAACGCTGGTCACTACAGGCGGCTCGCATCGTACATCGTGTTGGCAAAATGTATCCTGGCGATCAGATTGTTATGGTGCTTACTGCGAGCGCCCATCGCGGGGACGCTTATGAGGCGAATCAGTTCATGATGGACTACCTCAAAACAGAGGCGCCTTTCTGGAAAAAAGAATGGACTCCTGAAGGTCCGCGCTGGATCGAAGCGCGGGACAGTGACGACCACGCAGCTGCAAAATGGAAACAGTGACGACGCCACGCAATCCCTCTGACAGCCCAGTGCCCGTTGTATACGACGCACTGATTTTGGCTGGTGGACGAGGCACACGCTTATCGGGACGCGACAAAGGTTGGATCATGTGGGATGGCCTGCCATTGATCGAACACACACTAGCCCGACTTAAAGCGCAAACGCCCGTTCCCACACGCATCCTAATCAGTGCCAATCGCAATATCGATGCCTACCAACAAACGGGGCATGTTGTAGTGACTGACGAACGCCCAAATTTCATGGGGCCACTGGCCGGCGTCGAAGCAGGTTTGATGCGGTGTAAAAAAAACCCACTACTGGTCGTGCCCTGTGACACCCCCTTACTGCCCGAAAATTTGTTTGAGCGCCTGTCCGAGGCCCTAAGCAAACACCCTGATAGCCCTGCTGCTTTCGCGACCACGAGTGACGGGCCACAACCACTTTGTTGTTTGCTGCGACCATCGATCGCTGGCAGTCTTGGAAAATATCTGGATGTCGGCCATGGATCAGTCTTGCGTTGGCTGGAACAATCCAAAGCTCAAAGCGTTGAATTTAATGACACGCAAGCCTTTAGTAACTTTAATAATCTTGAAATGTTTGACACTCCACGGAACCCCGCATGAGCGATCACTTGACACACTTTGATGCGGCCGGCCAAGCACACATGGTCGATGTCTCTGCAAAAACAGAAACGCACCGTCGCGCCATCGCCCAAGGGCGCATCACCATGCAAGCCGCAACGTTCAAGAAACTCTCTGAGGGCACTGCGGCAAAAGGCGACGTATTAGGAATCGCGCGCTTAGCAGGCATCATGGCCGCCAAGCAGACAGGAGCGCTCATCCCCCTCTGTCATCCAATTCCCCTGACGCGTGTGACAGTTGAATTTGCGACCGATCCAACGACACACAGTGTGACCTGCACTGCAACCTCAGAAACTGTGGGTCGCACTGGCGTCGAAATGGAAGCACTGACCGCCACCAGCGTGGCTCTACTGACCATCTATGACATGCTCAAGGCGATTGACCGTGGCATGGTGATGGACGGTATCAAGCTTATCGAGAAGCATGGCGGTAAGTCAGGCAGCTGGGCGGCAGAAAAATAAAAACTGCTCCGAGGAGCGGCTCTCCTTAATTCAGTTTAGTTTGCTCGACAACGACTTTTCAGGGCGTCCCCATCTTCTTGTTGAGCCGCTGCTCCATGATATCGAGCCGTTCATTCGTGCGCTGAATACGCTCTGCGGCTTGGGCAAATACCGTCGCCATCGCCTTACCTGAATCGTAGGCAGATAGCAGCGCCTGCATCGTGGCGACATTAGCTGCATAGAGGCCAATCACCGAGGCGATTCCTGTGGTGACTACGATGTACTTTAAGTTCGTGATCTGCTTGCGGGTTTCGATGAAGTTAAGCCTGATGCCTTCAAAGGTTGCTTCATTCCGTGAGTCTCGCTCATCCATCCGAACCAATAAGGCTCGTACTTCGCCTTTCATTTCTACAACCCGCGCATCCATCCTGGCCTCGATGGCCTCACACCGGGCGCTCAGCACCCCATCAACTGAACGTCTCATATCCCCTCCTGGCAGGCAACACAATCTAGTCGACAACTCTAACGCTGCAAAGCAGCAGGGGCAAGAAACAAATGGTTAGAAATGTAACGGCTACGCAGTTCGATGGACTAAATGACCTTCGAATACCGTGCGTGCGTTTTGGCTTCACGCAAATGACGATCAAAACGCATCGCGACGATCCGCGCCAGAAACCGACCTCGGGGCGTGATTGTGATCTCAGACGCATTGAGCGACACAAGTCCGTCTGACGCCAGAGATTGCAGCTCCTCAAGCTCGTGATCAAAGTATTTGGCAAAACCGATATTCCAACGCTTTTCAAACGCTGGGATATCGATCTCAGACTGACACAACAAATCGTGAATCGCTGCTCGTCGGATCTCGTCATCGTGGGTCATAGTCAGACCTTTACTTAGGGGTAATTCGCTGCGATCAAGCGCATCGTAATAGTCTTGTAGCACCCGATGATTTTGTGCGTAGGTCTGACCAATTCGGCTAATGGCGGAAACACCCAACGCAATCAAATCACAGTCGGCCTGCGTGGCATAACCCTGGAAATTACGCTGCAAGGTCCCATTCACCAAAGATTGAGCAAGCTCGTCCTCGGGTAGCGCAAAGTGATCCATGCCGATGTAGACATATCCAGCCGCCAATAGCGTATCGACTGCAAGTTTAAGCATCGCAAGTTTAGTGGCGCCGCTCGGCAACGCACACACCTCGATGCGCCGTTGCGGCATAAATCGCTCGGGTAGATGGGCATAGCTATACAAGGCAATACGATCCGGGCGCCATTGCAAAATGGTCTCTAGCGTCGCGCGCATTGTTTCAGTCGATTGCAAAGGCAAGCCGTAGATCAAATCGATATTGATTGATCGAAATCCAAGCGACCTTGCCTGATCTAGAACCGATTCCGTCAACTCGGCGGGCTGTATGCGGTTGACAGCCTTCTGTACCGCAGGATCCAAGTCTTGCACACCCAAACTCATGCGATTGAATCCATGCCTGGATAGCAAAGCTAGTGCACCAGCATTCAAGCGCCGCGGGTCGATTTCGATCGAGCATTCTGCACTAGGTAGTAGCTCAAACGAAGCATGCAACATTTGCAGTAGCCTTTCGAGCTGTGCATTTGTCAGAAATGTGGGCGTGCCACCCCCCAGATGCAGTTGACTCACTGATGGCGCTTTGGCAAAGCGACGCCGTACTAGCTGAATTTCTTTGTGTAAGTAATCAAGATACAGGTCAGCACGCGCACGATCTTTCGTAGCAATTTTGTTGCAAGCGCAGTAATAGCAAACGGTGTCGCAGAACGGTACATGCACGTAGAGCGATAGTGGTACGTCGGGTGTTCGCTCTTGCCTCAGACTCAGGGCACGCTCATATTGCTGACAGGCACTCCCTTCAGCAAAACGGTCCGCGGTCGGATAAGAGGTGTAGCGTGGACCGCTCCCCTCATAACGCGCAATCAAATCCGCATCAAATTTGACCTGACTTAAGCTGGCTGCATGCATAACTGACCGTACAGTAAATAATCAATGAGATCCTTGACCGAACGCATCGCCTGTCCGAAAGGCAACTGGCCTGCGCCCCGAAAGAACAGACCTTTTTGAATATCGCCTTTGAGTGCAGCGACAAGTTTGAGATCAATACAAAATTGACCCACCTTGGCGTTCCCGTCACGCAATCCACATTGCGTCAGGCAGTCCATGCGCTGTGAACAGCGTCGTGGATCGGCCTTGGCACACGCCTGCATCCGAGACTCGTGGCGCTGATATTGCTGCAGCCAATTGGTAGAGACTGCGCGGGCTGGTAAGCCTGCGACGCTTGTGAACTCAACCATTTTTGACGGCTCAGCTTCCATTAGCACACGCTTAAAGTCCGCATGGGCGTCACCCTCTTCGGTCACAGCAAAGGCCGTGCCGAGTTGTACAGCACTTGCACCTGCACCAAGCCAATGACGGACTTTTTCGTGGGAATCAATACCGCCTGCCAAAATGAGTGGAGGGGCCTGTGCACCAAGTCCGAGCTCTTGGAATAAAGCCTGGCATTGTTCAATCACCAGATCAAATTCAAAGCGCTCTGCATGCAAGTCCTCAATGCGTGCAGCACCCAAATGGCCACCTGCATGGCCGGGGTGCTCAAGAACAATTGCGTCAGGACAGCGGCCTTTCTTTAACCATTTTTTCATGACAATCGCGACCCCACGAGACTCTGAAAGAATGGGGATAAGACCCACTTTGGGGAAATCAGCGGTCATTTCAGGGAGATCAATGGGTAGGCCCGCCCCCATGACAATGGCTTGTGCGCCGCTCTCACAGGCTTGTCTGACGAGTCCAGGATGGGCACGCACTGCTTTCATCACGTTCACGGCTACGACACCATTACCCCGGGCGATCTCTAGTGCGGCCTTGATCTCTCGGTCAAGCGCAACCTCGTTGGCCCGATCAATGATGTCACGATCCCGGCATCCCTCTGTTTGCTCGACAAGATCTGGGTGATGGTGGCGCAAATCAATGCTGGCAATCGTGCCCATCGCGTTTTCACGTGCGACAGCACCTGCCAAACGGTGGGCAGATACGCCCACCCCCATGCCACCCTGCACAATTGGAGATATTTTCTTACCAACGATGGAGAGCGGGGCAAACCAAGAGTCTGAATATGTGGTCATGCAAACACAGTACCGTAGGCTTAGACTCTTGGCCTACAGCGACATGTCGTTTGTTTGATTCAAAACAAACTTTCGTGATGTTTATTTGAAATACGTCTCAATGAAGTGCTTGCCCAGGAACCCAAGCAAGGCAAGCAGCGCTCCGTAATGCGCAGTCATGAGCCAAAAGGTCTTTCGCTCGATTTCTGAGCGCAACTCGGTGCGAACGTCAGAAATATCCTGACGCAAAGCAGCCTGCCCCTGGATCATGTCAACCCGCAGGTCGGACACAGCCTGACTAAGTTGCGCCATACTATTATCGAGGCGCTCGATTAACTTACTGTTTTGCTCTACGAGCAACTCAAGTGTGTACACGCGTTTTTCCATGCAGAAATCATAATCACCAGTGTGAATGATTTCTATTCGGAAAGGTACTCAAAGGCCGAGTTATTGGTTAAAGATTGTTAGTAATTGCAACCGCTGTCCGACCGTCCTAA
>JBEDEU010000132.1:0-6249 GCA_041175585.1 Pseudomonadota bacterium
AAAGCCATCGACTTTGTTGAGTGACTCAAAGGTGACAACTGGGCGGACAATGTAGTTCCAGTCGTTATTTAGCTTAAGTGGGATAACCGGCTGCACCACGAGACTGTTGGCCGTACCTTTTTTGTCTGCGCCGATACCTTGATCGTAGTTGTACTGAAAGGGAACAGAAATAAGATCGGCAACAGGGTTGGTAAGCTTTGCTGCGAGATCTGTACTGCTGGCCTTGCTCGGTTGTGCCATTACGGACCCGGATACGACGCTCAAGGCAACGCAAAGGGAGGCGAGAGCTCGGGATGAAGTATTATTGAGAGCAAACACAGGGGAGTCCTTTTTTTTAATAAGTGCGACTATTGAATTTCTTTTACAAGCCGGATTCCGACAAGTGTATAACGAGTTTCTGGTGTGTTCCAATTGCGAAAGGCACAGCGAACGTAGACAGGTAATGTATGCCATGACGCCCCTCGACGAACCCTCACCTCGCCGGACCGTGGTCCGGTAGGATCCTCAGTTGGAGACTTTGAGTAATAGTCTGGATCATGCCAGTCAGCGGTCCATTCCCAGGCGTTGCCGAGCATGTCATACACTCCAAAGGCGTTTGGCTTGAAGCTACCCACGGGTGAGGTAAAGGCAAAGCCATCTGAATACTGAGCAGCCCTGTCCGCATATTGTGGCCAGTTCTTTGTGGTGTCCTGATCCATGACGTTTGCATACTCTGCAAGGCGCTCTGGCTTATTGCCCCCCATGTGACGGGTCGCAGATCCAGCTTGACACGCATACTCCCATTCTGCCTCAGTCGGCAATCGATAACGCGACTTCTCTTTGCGGCTCAGCCAGTCAGCAAGTGCCACGGCATCTTTCCAAGTAACGTTGACGACAGGCTCGTCCCCGCGTTGCACAAAGCCTGGATTGCGCCAGGAGTATTTCGGGTCGCGTCCTTCAAAAGCATCTTGCCGCTCAGTCTTGCTTGGGTCGTAATGCGCGTTAAAGCCATAAGCGCCCGTGCCGTCGGCGATAGACTCTGGCGTGTAACCGGACTGCTCAACAAATGTGTTGAATTGGTCGACGGTGACTTCAAATTGGCCAAGAAAAAAGTCTTTCGAGATCCGCACGCGATGAACCGGTTGTTCATCATCCGGTTCAGGCAGATGATCCCTAACGTAAGTTGGAAAGTCCGCCAAGAGGGTGTCGACTGTCTCATCGCTTCCCATCTGAAACTCTCCAGCGGGAATGCGGACAAACTTCATGCCGATCGAGTTTTCAATAACAGTTAGAGGAGTGGAGCGCTGGGGCTGCGCACACCCAGCGATGCCAGCAAACAAGATCGTTATCAAAAATCCGCGCATGTGTGAAGGCTATTTCTTTGGAGCGTTACCAAACTCAACGCCAGCCCATTGCTCAAAGTGACGCATTGGTACGAGATTATCTTTAGGTCCGTCCCCTTGTGTCATCGCAAAGGCTAGAAACTGTCGTGCGGTTTGATTAATTAACATAGGGGCACCTATCTTCTCGGCCTCATCCAGGCACATCTTGATATCTTTATGCAGCAGCTCAGTCGTGAAGCGGGTGGGGAAGCTACGATCCAGCGCACATTGCGGAATACGCTCCAGTGTGGCAAACGAACGGCCGCTTGAAACATTGAGCACATCTAGCATTGTCTTTGAATCAAGCCCCGCTTTCACCCCATACACCAGCGCTTCGCAACTTGCGAGCATGCTCGTCGCATAGAGCGTGTTGTTGATAATTTTCATTGTTTGGCCAAGCGTGTGCTCCGCGCCAAGATAGAAAATATTTTTTCCGATGATTTTAAGGATGGGCTCTGCGAGTTTGAATGCGGCCTCATCGCCGCCCGCCATGATTGCCAGCGTGCCATGCTGTGCTGCAACAGTCCCGCCGCTGACAGGCGCGCTTACAAAGCCGATCTTCTTGGGAGCGATGATTGCATAGACCTCTTTCGTCACAGATGGGCCTGTTGTCGATAAGTCGATCAGCGTGCGCATCATCGTGCCCTTGACCAATTCATCTGCGACGGACTTAACGGCAGCGGGAACGGGGAGGCAAAGAAACACGGTTTCGACTTTAGATGCTAGATCTTGAGCGCTATTGGCTGTTTCAGCGCCGAGCTCAGAGAATCGCTTCATGACGTCTTTATTTAGGTCAAAGATGACGAGCTCATGCTCTGACGCGAGAATGCGCGTGGCGAAGTGTTGCCCGATATTGCCCGCTCCGATAAGACCGACTTTCATGATCTAGCTCCTTGTTTATTTTTCTAAATGATGGAATGGAATAATTCGACTTAATTTAGGCATTTAACCACTGGAACAATAAAATGTGCTTTGAGTCGTCTTATCCGACTCGCTCGAGTTAAAGGGAAGCAATGGATAACCCTTGTAGACGAAAAGTACGACTCGGACTATTTCTTCGTTTGCCAGTATTTGATCAAAATGTCTCTTAGTTTTCCCCTCCTAAAGGAACAATAAATAAATGAAGAAAGTTCTTCAGCTTTGGCTTGCGGCATTGGCTCTCTGTGGATGGTCCGTCGCTAGTTTGGCTCAGGGTTATCCGAATCGTCCCATCAAAATGATTGTGCCCTTTCCTCCGGCAGGTGCTGCTGACTTGACGGCCCGTATCGTTATGAAAGCGCTTTCAGAAGATTTGGGACAACCGATCATCATTGATAATCGCGGTGGGGCTGACGGCGCCATCGCAGGTTTGGCAACAATAAATTCCCCTGCGGATGGATACACTTTATTGTTCGCAACGACGACGGGTTTGAATGCAGCACCGACGATGCGTAAAGTTCCTCCATATGATCCGCTCACAGCCTTTGCGCCAATTTCATTAGTTGGAAAGTTTGGTTTCTTTTTGTTTATTAACGCCAACCTACCAGTTAAAAATATGGCTGAGTTTTTGGCGTATGTTCGGGCTAACCCAGGCAAAGTGAATTACGGAAGTGGTAATGGCACAAGCATCTTAACCACCGCTCAGTTTGCACAAAAAGCAAAGCTTGATATGGTGCATGTCCCGTACAAAGGAGACGCGGCGGCAACCACTGATTTGATAGCAGGTCGAATACAAGTCTTGCTTGGCACACCAGGGTCTGCACTACAGCAGGTAGAGGAGGGGCGTTTACGTGTACTGATGACTTCGCTGCCAAATCGCAGCCCTCTCGTTCCCAATACGCCTACTGCAGAGGAAGTTGGGATTCAAGGGATGACGATTGTTCCTTGGGCTGGTTTGTTTGGCCCGGCTGGGATCCCCAAGGAGGTGATCGATCGTGTAGCCTTGGCCATGAAGAATGTGGCGGCTCGCCAAGATGTGCGTGATGCGCTTGGCAAGATTGCCTTTGAAGTTCAGAGCTCAAGCCCAGCGGAAATGGGTAAGTTTAATAAAGATCAGCTCGAGATCTGGAAAGTCACCGCTGACTCTGTCAACCTTGAGCGTAACTAATATTGAAGGCGATCACGCCTTCAATATTACCTAATCGCTCACTTGCTCAGATCGGGAATCGGTATGACCCCGTCAGGCAGAGGTGAGCGATTAACGTTTAATGCCATCGCGACCATCACGTAATAGCCGCTTACAACCATCAGATCTACGACACCTTGTTCGCCAAACAGATCAAGGACTGCCTGGTAATGGGCGTCGCTCACGCTGTGCTTCGTGTGTAATTCATGACAGAAGTTATAGACAGCTTCTTCATCGGCTTTCATGTTTGATGGGCGCTTGCCTAACGCAAGCTCCTCACCAATAGAAGGATCCAAACCTTCTTTGAGCGCTAGTCGCAAATGTGCATACCATTCGTACTGGGCCGTCCAGGTACGAGCGGTAATCAGGATTGCAAATTCATTTAGACGTTTTGGTATCGTACTTTCAAAGCGGAGATATTCGCCCACTTTGCGCATACGTTCGGCCAGCACGGGACTGCGCAAAAAGACATTAAAAGGTGCGCCTAAGCTTGTTGCGCCTTGGACGACACCCTTACTGCCTGTGCCCGAGATGGGGCCCGCCATGAGTGCATTGAAGTAAATCTTTTGATCATCGGTCATTTGATCAATATGTATGCGCTCAAAACGTTGTTCGTCTTGCATCGGCTTGGTCATACCTAATATTCCTTATGCCACAACGGGTAATACGGTGGTGGAGTAGCGATGAATGATGCTGCGCTTGCGTCGCGGATCTCGAATTTCAAGCTCCATGCATTGAGCAGGTCGAATACCTTCACCCTTTGCATTTTTGATTGCACCAAGGGTGCCGCACGAGATGAAGCTTCCCGCAGCAGGAGTCGTTGTTGAGAAAAACCCATCACGCAGTGTGTTCAAAGGTCGTATTGAGGCAAAGCTACCTTTTTGATAGGGGATCCATTCGCCATTTTCCAAAATGCGTGAATGCAACTCGATTTCATCTTGGTGGCCGACGACATCAGACCAGCGCCAGGCTGCTTTCGCAATGGGCTTTGGACACATCTGCTTAGATACTGCCACAGAATAGGTTTCTACCCGACGGTCTGTATGGTCTGAGCCGACTGTCAGCCACCATTCGTTATTTGCAAAAAACAGTACTGGCTCCGCCTCGCCGGAACTATCGGGTCCGATCACTTCTATGCTGTCGCTTTGCGTTAATAAAATAGCGCTGCCGCGGTAATACAGAGGGACGGTTGATGGAGCCGGTACACCAAGTAATTCGAGTTCGTGTATGTGGTGCTCAATCGCCGCTGCGTCGCGCCCAGTCCACCCTGCAATGACAAGCTGGGTGGCTGGGACTAGCGCGAGGGAGAGGTGTGCGCTGCCGTCTGTCGCGACGGACTCGCATGCAAAAGAAAGTTGAATGGTCATCTCGTTACTCGACCTTGGCACCTGAAGCCTCAACTACTTTTGCCCACTTTGCAGTTTCTGCGGCGATGATTTTGCCGAAGTCCTGTGGTGTCCCAGGGATCGGCACGCCACCTAGCTCAGCTAAGCGTTGTTGCATTTTGGGATCAGCCAAGAGCTTGTTCACCGCAGCGTTGAGCTTTTCAATAACGGGTTGTGGTGTGTTCTTAGGTACACCTACGCCAAACCATGCTGTTGCCTCATAGCCAGGGACTGTCGCACCGACGGTCGGCAGGTTAGGCATGGAGGGCTCGGCAGCTGCCGACGTGACGGCCAGGGCGCGGATTCTGTTGCCCTTGATGTGCGGGACGGAAGAGGGAAGGTTATCGAACAGCACATCGACCTGACCTGCTGTGAGATCAATCAAAGCAGGTCCTGCACCTTTGTAAGGAACGTGGAGCATGTTGCAGCCCGTCATGAACTTGAAGAGTTCGCCCGACAAGTGCACAGAGGTGCCGCTACCTGAGGATGCCATGTTCACTTTGCCTGGGTTGGCTTTGCAATAAGCAATGAACTCAGCCACGGTTTTGGCGGGTACAGAATTAGAGACAACCATAACGTTCGGTGTCCGGATAAGTCCGGCAACCGGGGCAATATCGCGTATGAAGTTATACGAGAGCTTTTTGTAGAGAGAGGCGTTAATGCCATTGGCAGGGTTGACCAATAGCAAGGTGTACCCATCTGCAGGTGAGTTAATGACGAACTCAGTGCCAATATTGTTACCACCACCAGGCTTGTTCTCGACAATGACTTGCTGACCTAGTGAATCAGAGAGGCTTGCAGCAATAATTCGAGCGAGTACGTCAGTCGTTCCGCCTGGTGGGTAAGGCACAACCCATCTAATTGGCTTATTTGGATATTCTTGAGCAAAGCTCACACCACAAACGCCGACAAACATTGCGGCCGTGACCGCGATAGCGCGTACAAGACGAAACATACATATCTCCATTTTTTGTATTACGAGCGAAAACCGTCCGCAGAGCGGCATCGTACCGGTTTTATAAAGTAATTAGGAATTACAAATAGGACATTCTTTGTTGCATAGCAGCAATTGTGCGCTCTGAGTGAGGCTGGTGGCGTATCGTAAGACTCATGCAAGCTCAACCCGTTTCAATGGCGCATGCCTCAACAAGAGACATGTGCGTACTGAATGAAGGTTGATTTCGAATGCCTAGTCCGTTACAAAACTGCGGTGATCAATTACTTGAGGCGACATTTCCTCGTCTGTTGCTAGAGCATGCCCGTCTGCGTCCTGCACATCCGGCGTATCGCGAGAAGTATCTCGGTATCTGGCAAACCGAATCGTGGGCAGAGGCTGCGATTAAAGTACGTGAGCTCGCGTGTGGACTTGCAAGTAAGGGCTTCACGCGTGGAATGACTC
>JBEDEU010000133.1:0-6234 GCA_041175585.1 Pseudomonadota bacterium
GATGCCGGCGGCGCCTTCGGACTGACGAAGACTCCCGAGTACCTCTCGATGAATCCAAATTCTGTTGTCCCCACGCTCGTGGATGGCGATTTCACTCTTTGGGAATCGAACGTAGTCGTTCGATATCTTTGCGCAAAGCACTCTTTGGGCAACCTATATCCAGAGAATCTTCAGGAGCGTTTTAACGCTGAGCGCTGGATGGATTGGCAGCAAACGACTTTCAGCCCGTCTGGGCGCGACGCATTCTGGCAGCTCATCCGAATTCCTGGGCCCGAGCAAGATACAAAAAAAATCGAGGCATCGATTACTTCTACAAACATTTTGCTGGATCGCTTTGAAGACCATTTGAGCAAGCAAGCATTCGTTGCGGGATCAAAGCTTACGATGGCTGATATTCCGATGGCCTGTGAGATTCATCGCTGGTATGGCTTACCGGTCGAGAGAAAACCGCGCAAGCATATTGACGCATGGTACGAAAAAATCAGCGCTAGACCGGCTTCGAAAAAAATCCTGACCTACCCGCTCTCTTAATGGCTCGCTCTCAGCGCAATGAATACGCTCGACAATTTCTGTTGCGGCAAGCTGAAGCACGCGTGAGCGAGCCTCTCTGCGTCTACGGACGGCCGACCGTAGGCGCAACAGTCGACACCTTTTGCGATGAGTTCTGCGTCTGACAGCGGCAGTTCTTTGCTGCCGCGGAGCTGATCAATACGTTTGGTCAAGACCTGACCATTGCGCAACACAATACGCAGCGACGCCCATCGAGGGAACATCGGCGCAGCCCCTTCACGCACCGTCACTCGTGACAAAAAGGCCTGCACCTCTGGCCGTTGAACGGCCGAGTCTTCAAAACTGGTCAACCCAACTTTTCGGTCTAACAGCGCGGCCGCGACCGCATATTGCATACTGAACTTACCTTCAAGACCTGTTTGTGGGGACGCGTAGATCAATGGCACTGTCGCACGATAATTTGTGGTGACCTCAACGCAATCAATATCTGCGAGACTCAGGGTTGGGAACTCACCTAGCAAGTCCATCAAGCCATCCAACGTCCGATGGGTGGCATAACATAGCGGATATTTTTTTACCTCAATACCGCTCGCCTCGAGCTCCAGCGGCAGACGCCCGAGCTGTTTAAGCTGCTCAGATAGATCAGCACCATCAGCGTAGAGCGCGCTATAGCCCTGTGCACCGTCAAGCGCTTCAGCCGATGCATCGAAGCCCAACCGCGCCAACCCAATCGCTCGCAAGGCAAGTGCATTCGCCTGCCCTGCCTGAAAGGGCTTTGCCATTGTGCCAAAATTTTGTCGCGAGCCTGCGATCTGCGACACTGCAATGCCGAGTGCATTGATGCACTGTTGTTGGGTGAGCTTGAGCAGCCGTGCGCACGCAGCCACAGTACCCAAACTCGCGATCGATGAGGTGGAATGCCAACCCTTTGCGTAGTGATCGTCCACCATGGCACGGGCCAGACGCAAACATACCTCAAAGCCGACTACATACGCATCGAGAACATCTTGTCCTGAAGCATCCATCGACTCACCGAGGGCCAGCAGGGCAGGAAACATCGCGACACTTGGATGACCGCGAAGAGGCGATGAGACATCGTCATAATCCAGCGCATGGCCCATTGTCCCATTGACTAATGCAGCAAGCTCGATCGGAAGCGTCTCACCGGTCGCCCAAACTGTTCCGCAAGCTACAGCACTTTGACCAGTGGCGTACTGCAACGCAATAGTCGAGGCGGGTTCTCTCGCGCCTGCCAATGCACACACCAACGTATCAAACAAGGCACGCGTGACGAGATGCAATTGACTCGAGGACAACGCCGAGCGCGGAAACGAAGTAACAAAAGACGCAATGCTTTCGCTGGCAGTATTCATCGCTGGAGGTATTCCTTTGTATGGACGGCTTATTAATTTCCGATAGTAACCACATAAGCAAAGCTGGCAAGAGCGACTTTTCTTAGGCATACTAGAGTCACACAAAGAAAAAGCCTCGCACCGTACCTGGCTATCGTGCCAAATCGGTTGCGTCAGGCACCACGATCAGACGGAGTAGACAAATGAAACTCAACGCCATTATTCTTCGCGCAGCCTTTGCAGGAGCTGCGTTGTTTACCGCGACTCACGGACTGGCGCAAGACTATCCGTCGCGCGACATCACCTTTATTGTGCCCTATGCCCCAGGTGGTTCAACGGACCCAATTTCTCGCCAAATTGCGAGCCAATTAGAGAAAGAACTCAAGGGTTCAATCAACGTTGAAAACAAACCGGGTGGCTCCGCCACAATTGGTGTCGGACAGGTCATCCGCTCGAAACCAGACGGCTACACGATTGGTCTATCCTCAAACAGCGCACTCGCCTACCAACCATTAGTCAACAAGTCCATTACTTGGAAGTCTCCTGCTGACTACCAATCAATCGTGACACTTGTTAAGTTACCTGCGATCATCACAGTTAAGGCAGACTCGCCTTACAAGACGTTCGAAGAGTTTGTAGAAGCGGCCCGCAAGAACCCTGGCAAAATTCGGGTGGCCGTTTCGGGCTATCGCACGGCCCCTGATTTGGTCATTCAAGAGCTCAACAAAGTCGCAAACATTCGCTTGGCGACGGTACCTTTCACAGGCGGTGGCGGTGAAGCCCTCATTGCTCTGCTCGGTGGACGTGTTGAAGCGACAAGCGGGTACGCACCGACAGTTAAGGCGCATGTAGATGCAGGAACTGTCCGTGTCTTAGCGGCCTTTTCCAAAGACAAATACTTCATGTTTCCTGAGGCGCGGTCAGTGGTTCAGGCTGGTTACAACGTCACTCTGCCTGCAGACTACGGCGTGGTTGCGCCAAAAGGCCTCCCTAAAGATGTACTCGACAAGTTAGTCAACGCCGCTCTTAAAGTTGGCAAAAGCGAAGAGTTTGCTAAATTCGCAGCCTCTCATGGCCTCGTTCTGGATGTCGGTGGCCCACAAGAAATGGACGCTGAAATGACTGCGTACGGTAAAACTTTTGCTGATCTAATCGCTTTTATGAGCAAAAAGACCCAGCAGTAAGCATTACTTAACCATGTATTTTGGTAAAGTTGGACTCTGAACTAACTGATAGTCAATTTTGTAAACCATCCAGGAGTCCTATCTTGAGCACATCGCAAACCGCACGCCCCGTCGCTGTTGTAACCGGAGGGGCCCGCGGGATTGGCTTAGCAGTTGCTAAATGGTTTTTAGAACACGACTATCGTGTTGCCTTGTTCGATATCGAGGCGGCAACGCTTAACAAGACAGCTGCTGACCTAAACAACCCCGACAGCGTACTTGCACTCGTTTGCGACGTCTCGAAGCCCGATCAAGTTCAAGCGAACGTCGACGCCGTAGCAAAAAAATTTGGTCGAATCGACGCGCTCGTCAATAACGCTGGCGTTGCTGTTTTCAAACCGATCGGTGAAACCACCTTCGAAGAGTTTCGCCACGTCCTCGGAACAAACCTGGATGGCGCCTTTCTGTGTTCACAGGCTTGTGTGCCCTACATGAAAAAATCCGGCGGCGGTGCGATCGTAAACATCGCCTCGATTTCTGGTTTACGCGCCAGCACACTGCGCGTTGCCTACGGCACGAGCAAGGCGGCTCTGCTGCATCTGACCAAACAGCAGGCTGTAGAGCTCGGTACGGTTGGAATTCGTTCGAATGCCGTAGCGCCTGGCCCGGTTGATACGGAGATGGCAAAGCTGGTACATAGCGTTGCGATCCGCGCTGATTACTATGACACCATCCCAATGAATCGCTACGGCACGCCAGAAGAGATCGCGAACGCTGTGGGCTTTCTGTGCAGCCCAGCAGCTGCATTCATCAACGGCCAATACCTGGCTGTAGATGGCGGCTTCGATGCGTCGGGCGTTGGCATTCCTACGTTACGTAAAGCACAGACCGATTCAATCTAATCGATACGCAGTCTCAACCATATCGCAGCAAGCGCCTTCACTCATTATTTGGAGCACATCTTGAAACAACAATATATCGTGGGCTGGGGTCACACACCTTTCGGCAAGCTAGACAATATGGATTTTGATCAGTTGATTCGGGATGCCGCACTACCAGCAATAGAAAGTGCCGGACTCACACCATCAGACATTGACGCAATCTTTGTCGGTCACTTCAACGCCGGCTTTGTCCAACAAGACTTTAGCGGCGCACTCATGGGCATTGCAATTCCAGAGTTTCGCCACACCCCAGCAGTCCGTATGGAGAATGCTTGTGCAACAGGCTCGGCCGCTATCTGGTCTGCGTTGGATGCGCTTGCGAGTGGACGCATTAAGCGCGCACTTGTGGTCGGTATGGAAAAAATGAACACGCTTCCTAACAAGGAAATTGGCGAGATTTTGCTTAAAGCGTCGTACGTCAAAGAAGAAGGTCACACCGAGGGTGGCTTTGCTGGAGTCTTTGGCCAGATCGCTGGAGAATACTTTAAGCGGTACGGCGATCAGTCCGATGCACTTGCTGCGATTTCTGCAAAGAACCATGCAAACGGCGTGCACAACCCTTACGCACATATGCGTCGCGACCTCGGCTTCGATTTTTGTCGCAACCCATCCGAAAAAAATCCTTTTGTTGCCGGTCCTCTCAAGCGTTCAGATTGCTCGTTGGTATCTGATGGTGCCGCAGCACTTGTCCTTTCAAACGAGCCACTTCCAGGCGCGAAAGTTCCCGCAGTTCGCTGGCGCTCACGTACACATGTGAACGAATTCCTACCGTTGTCGCGCCGTGATCCAACGCGTTTCGAAGGTGCAGCGCTTGCTTGGAAAAAAGGACTCAACGATGCGTCGATGACATTAAATGATCTTCACTTTGTCGAAACACACGACTGTTTCACAATCGCAGAAATGCTTGAATATGAAGCCATGGGGTTGGCGCCGCAGGGGCAAGGCGCGCGCGTCATTCTTGATGGCGTTACGACAAAGAGCGGAAAGCTGCCCGTCAATCCTTCGGGCGGCCTGAAGTCGCGCGGTCATCCGATTGGAGCCACTGGCGTGTCACAGCACGTTATGGCAGCGATGCAACTCTCCGGTCTGGCCGGTGACATGCAGATTAAAAACGCAAATGCTGGCGCTGTATTCAACATGGGTGGGGCATCAGTCGCTAACTACTTAAGCGTCTTGGAGTCTGTGTGAACTCTGCGCAGTCGATGAATCTGGGCCGTTTGCTGACCCATACGGCTCTACTCTACCCAAACCATCGCGCACTCATTCAAGGCGATAAAACATGGACCTGGGCAGAGCTAAATCAGCGCGTCAACGCCATGGTTGCCGCACTGCGCAGTCTAGGAATAAAGAAAGGCGACCGCATTCTTTTGCAGTCGCGCAACAATCTTCAAACATTTGAGAACTGCTGGACAGCCTTTAAACTCGGCTGCGTCTGGGTTCCAACTAACTTTAGACTCACACCACCTGAAGTCGCATATCTTGGCGCTTCAAGCGGTGCGGTCGCGATGGTTGTTGAGGATATATTTGAGGCACATACCGATGCCGTACGTGCCGCCTCGCAGACATTGAAGCATGTCATTGTGATCGGCACCCCACGGGCGGGCGAGCTATCGTACGAAACACTTATTGGACAACAACCTGCTGCGCCTGAATGGACTGAGACGGTTACATACGACGATCCCCTTTGGTTTTTTTATACGTCTGGCACCACTGGAAAACCTAAAGCAGGTATTTTGACGCACGGTCAAATGGCCTTTGTCGTAAATAATCACCTGGCAGATCTCATCCCAGGAACCAATGAACACGACTGCTCTATCGCTGTCGCGCCACTCTCACATGGTGCAGGTATCCATGCGCTACTGAATGTTGCACGCGGCGCTGCCACCATACTCATGCCGAGCGAGAAATTTGATCCAGCGATGTTTTGGGAGTGTGTCGAGCGATACAAAGTCACCAATCTCTTTACCGTTCCTACCATCATCAAAATGTTGGTCGAACACCCTGCAGTCGATCAGTACGACCATAGCTCACTACGCTATGTCATCTATGCTGGCGCACCGATGTATCGGGCCGATCAAAAACGCGCTTTGGAGAAACTTGGCAAAGTGCTAGTACAGTATTTTGGACTTGGCGAGGTCACAGGAAATATCACGGTCTTGCCGCCCAGCATGCACAGCGCCGACGACACGGATCCCAATGCGAACATCGGGTCGTGCGGACGCCCGCGCGTTGGTATGGAAGTCGCCATTCTAAATGACAAGATGCAGG
>JBEDEU010000134.1:0-6229 GCA_041175585.1 Pseudomonadota bacterium
GGTGCGCTACCAGGCCTGACGACGGGCTATGGACCTAGCCATCAAGCGACAGACGATCTGGCGATGATGCGCGCGATTCCAGGCCTCACCATCATTGATCCGTGTGATGCATTGGATATAGAGCAGGCCGTCCCTGCGATAGCTGCGTATAGCGGACCGGTCTACATGCGCCTGCTTCGAGGTAACGTGCCGCTTGTGCTAGATGAGTACGGCTATCAGTTCGAATTGGGAAAGGCAAAACTCTTGCGTGAAGGCAGAGAGGTGCTGATTATTTCCTCTGGGATTATGACGATGCGAGCCCTTGAAGTCGCAGAACAATTACAAAAAGATAGTGTCGGCGTCAGTGTCTTGCATGTGCCAACCATCAAGCCGTTAGACGAGGAGACCATTCTGCGAGAAGTAAAACGTGCAGATCGACTGGTGGTGGTCGCCGAAAACCACTCGACGGTTGGTGGCTTAGGAGAATCTATCGCAAGTCTGTTGTTGCGTTCCCGTTTGGCGCCAAAGTTTTTGCCAATTGCTTTGCCAGATGCCTTTTTGGATGCAGGTGCTCTACCGACCTTGCATGATCGTTATGGAATTTCAACTGAATCAATGTCGCATCGTATTAAAAATGAACTTTAATCAGGAGGGGAAAGGAGTAGTTCTTAGACACATATGACTTGAACGCATTAATCCTTGTTTCGTGCTGAGCTTGTATGGTCAGTACAGGTAATAACTAAAATACTTTTGGAGACACAATATGAAGAAACTTCTCGTTGCCGCTATTGCAGGTTTAGCGCTCTCGGTCTCTGCAGTCTCTGCACAGACTGTTTTACGGCTTTCTCACAATGCAGCGCCAGGTAATCCTAAAGCTGTTGCATCCGACAAGTTTGCAGAGCTCGTTGCACAAAAAACAAACGGACGCGTTAAGGTCAATGTGGGCGGTAACGCTCAGTTCGGCGATGATGCCGAATCCATTACCAATCTTCGCTTGGGTACTTTGGGTTTCAGTGCTAACTCGCAAGGTGCAACATCGGGCGCAGTACCTGAATTCGCCGTTCTTGGCTTGCCGTTCCTATTTAGAGATTTGCCACACGCATATAAAGTTGTCGATGGTCCGATCGGCAAACAGTTAGCGGATGCTGCAGATAAAAAAGGCTTGGTTCTTCTTGCGATGTGGGATAACGGTATTCGTCACACAAGCAACAACAAGCGCGCCATTAACAAGCCAGAAGATTTGAAAGGCATCAAAATCCGTACCCCACCCGATCCAATTACTTTGGATATCTTTAATGCTCTTGGCGCTAATCCCGCACCATTAGCATTCTCGGAGCTCTACATTGCCTTGCAGCAGGGCGTCTTCGATGGTCAAGAGAATCCGTTGGTGAATATTCATTCGTCGAAGCTATTTGAGGTGCAGAAATTTATCTCACTGACTGGCCATAAGTATGAAGCAACGCCGCTCTTTGCTAGTAAAGTCGAATGGGCGAAATTGTCTAAGCAAGATCAGCAAGCAGTGCGAGAAGCTGCGGCAGAAGCCGCAAAGTTGAACCGCGATCTGTCGCTTGCTGCCGATGCGGATTTGAAAGGCAAGTTGGCCGCCGCAGGCGTGGCGATTAATTCTGTCGATCAAGCTCCGTTCATTGCCGCGACAAAGCCTGTTTATGACAAATGGCGTAAAACGTTTCCAGACCTAGTGGATGCGATGGTCAAAGAAGCCGCTAAGCCATAATCGACCTGAAGGGGTAGCCATGAGCGCTCGAGCAAATTACCTAGTCAATTCGCTGATTAACATCACCGATCTGACGATCGAGGTAAGCAGCAAGATCATTGCTGTGACCACGCTAGTTGTGATGTTTGTTTCGCTCATGGCGGAAGTTGTTGTGAGATATGTCACTAACCAAGGAATGGGCTGGCCCACTGAAATACCAAGCCTCCTTTTTCCTTGGCTAATGATGAGTGGGATTGTGCTTGCAGCCCAATATGGCAAGCACATAGCTGTAGAAACAATTCGTGCATTTCTTAGTAAAAATGTAAATCGAGTTGTCATGATGGTGCTTCAGTTGCTCATCATTTTTACTTTCTTTTATCTTGCTCAGGTCGGCTTGTTTGTAATTGAAATCACAGGCTCTGAGGTGTATCCCGTCACAAAGATCTCGGCGAAGTGGGCATACCTGTCAATCATCGTTGGTTTTGTGGCCTTGGGACTCACGGGGCTTACCACTTTCTTCCGTCTGCTTTTGGCTGAGGATCCCCTGTTAGTGCGTGCGCCCGCTCCGGAGGACAGTGTATGACTTTCCTAATGCTCGGTATTTTTTTAGCGCTGCTCGTTCTAGCGTTTCCAGTTGGGTATGCTTTAGTGGTCAGCTCCGGCATCGCCGCTATTACTGTAGGTGCGATGCCCAGTGCGACTGTTGTGGTCAAAATCTTTCAACCCTCGCAAAGTTTTCCGCTCTTAGCAATTCCATTTTTTGTACTATCCGGAAATTTAATGATGGGCGGTACCTTAGGAAAAAAACTGATTGAGTTTGCGACGGCATTGGTTGGTCGCATGCATGGTGGTTTGGCGCAAGTCAGCGTGGTGGGTTCAACGATCTTCGGTGGTGTGTCTGGTTCTGCTGTTGCGGAAGCGTCGGCGCTTGGTTCTATGTTGATCCCTTGGCAAAAGAAGGAAGGCTATCCCGCGCCGTTTGCCGCAGCCGCCATTGCATCGTCTTCGGTGATCGCGGGTTTGATTCCGCCGTCGATCCCTCTAATTATTTACGCAACTGTTTCAGATCAGTCCATTGCCTCACTATTCTTAGCGGGCGTGGTTCCCGGGCTGTTGCTTTGTTTTGGTTTTATGTTGGTGTGCTATTTGTCGGGCCGAATTAGAAATTTTCCTAGACTTCTCAATAAAGTAACAGCGATTGAGTTTTTGAAAATTACTTTTTACGCTTTGCCAGCGTTATTAATGCCGCTCTTTATCGTGATCTTGTTAAGGGCTGGTATTGCGACACCGACCGAAGTAAGTGTGATGGCGGTGTTTTACGGACTCGTAGTTAGCTTAGTGATTTATCGTGATGTCAACTTAAAGCGCTTGTTTGATGCCTTAGTCCACACAGCGGTTACAACAGGCGTTGTCATGTTGGTGATCTCAGCTTCAAACATCGTTGGTTATGTTCTGACGGTTGAGGCCGTGCCAAAAGCCGTGGCTGAGTGGGCGCTGGAAACCCTTAAGAATCCTCTCGTCATCCTGCTGATGTTGAACATCATCATGCTCGTAGTGGGTATGTTTCTGGACTTGCCGGCAGCGATATTGCTGCTCGGGCCAACGTTCGTGGCGATTGGTAACGCCATTGGTTTGGACTTGATTCAGCTCGGGATCATGATGGCAGTCAATCTGAGTATCGGCCTGTTCACTCCACCGGTTGGGACGACACTGTTTGTCGCGGCGGCGATTTCTAGGGAATCGATCGGAGCGATTGTGAAGGAGCTTTGGCCCTTCTATCTTGTGGCGCTCATTGTGCTCACTCTGATGACATACTTTCCAGCGTTAACGATGTACTAAGACATCTAACCCCAATTTCTAATTTACTAATACGAATTTGACGGAGACATTCAACATGTTGTTAAAAGATAAAGTTGCGCTAATTACTGGCGGTGCAGGGGTGAACGGACTGGGCTTCGCGTCTGCTCGAATGATGGCCGCACAGGGTGCAAAAGTTGTAATTCTTGACCTTGAAAAGGCGCAGCCAGCTTCTGTGGCCGCAACGTTGGGCCAGCAACACATGGGCGTTGTCGCCGATGTCACGAACAAGGCTTCTTGTGAAGCGGCTGTTAAGGCAGTTATGGCGCAAATGGGCCAGATTGATATTTTGTTTAATAACGCTGGCATTACCCAACCTCGCAAGACGATGGAGATCAGCGCAGCTGACTATGAGGCAGTCTTAGATGTGAGTTTGCGAGGAGCCCTTTATATGTCTCAAGCGGTTTTGCCACATATGCGCGCACGTAAGCAAGGCTCGATTATTTGCACTTCATCGGTCTCTGCGCAGCGCGGTGGTGGGATTCTGGGTGGGCCTCATTACTCCGCAGCGAAAGCTGGCGTGCTGGGACTGGCACGTGCAATGGCGCGAGAGTGCGGCATTGATAATATCCGCGTCAATTGCATTACGCCTGGGCTTATCGAGACGGATATCAATAAAGGGCTCATTCCTGCCGATCGCATGTCTGATATTTTGTCCAACATCCCCATGAATCGTATTGGCGAACCGAATGACGTGGCTGGCTGTGTCGTTTTCCTAGCCAGTGACCTATCAAAATACTGCACAGGCATTACGTTAGATGTGAACGGTGGCATGTTGATTCATTAATAACCTGCCTCGCCTAGCCACATGACTACTCCGTCTTCTCCGCAAACCCTCGCGAACGCTATTCGATTTCTGTCTGTTGATGCGATTGTTCGCGCAGGGGAGGGGCACCAGGGTGTGCCTCTCGGGATGGCAGAAATTGCAACTGCGCTGTATCTAAATCATCTCAAGCATGATCCCGAGTGTCCGACCTGGTGGGATCGTGATCGAGTAGTACTGTCTAATGGTCATGGCTCGATGCTGTTGTATTCCCTCTTGTACTTGACGGGATACAAAAAAATAGCGCTTGAGCAGATCAAGTCGTTTCGTGAACTCGGATCCCATTGTGCAGGCCACCCTGAATTAGATCCCGATGCTGGAATCGAAGTCACAACTGGCCAGCTCGGTCAAGGTATCGCCAATGCGATGGGCATGGCTGTCTGTGAAGCGTTTTTGCGCGCGCGTTTTGGCGGCGAGCTGGTGAATCATTACACCTATGCCTTTGTTGGTGACGGCTGCTTACAAGAGGGTGTTGGTCAGGAAATGATCAGTCTGGCAGGCCATCTTGGTCTAGGTCGCTTGATTCTATTGATGGATGACAATGCAATTACTGATGACGGTAGCACTGAGTTATCAATTAGCGAGGATGTTGCCAAGCGTTTTGAGGTAGCCCAGTGGCACGTTCAACGTGTTGATGGACATGATTTTGCAGCGATTTCTGCGTGCCTGTCAGCTGCCCGCGAAGATGCGCGCCCGTCCATAATTTTGGCACGCACTACCATCGCAAAGGGTCTTGCAAGGCTTCAGGGACAACGCGGCGGGCATAGCGCGAAGCTTTTTGAGGCTGATTCTGATCAGATGCGAAAGGATTTAAATTGGCCTCACCCTGCATTTGAGATACCCGCGGCGACCTTGGATGTTTGGAGGGCGAGTCCGACCCTAGGGCAGTCGAGTCATGCAAAATGGCTTACGCGTGTTGCGGCGCTCTCTGCGGAAAAGCGAGCGGAGTTTGAGCGCGTCATGCGAGGTGATCTTCCCCACACGCTTGAGGCTGCACTCCTGCTTTTAAAAGAGAAACTGCTTTCTGAGCCTCCACGCGGAGGTATTAATTTATCTGCAGCGATTAATGATTGTCTGACCGATCATTTACCTGAGCGGATTGTGGCGTGTGCCGATCTAGAGGCACCGACCGATCATAAAAAGCGTTTGGATGCGTTCAGTGTTTCAAAGCAGGGTGGTGCGTATATTCATTGCGGTGTACGAGAGCACTTGATGGGGTCTATGTGCAATGGGATTGCAGCGCATGGCGGTGCTATACCTGTGAGCGTCACGTACTTGGCTTTCTCCGACTACATGCGTCCCGCGCTGCGCAATGCCGCCCTGATGAAGTTGCCCGTTAAGTTTGTGTTTAGCCATGACTCAATTGGTATCGGGAAAAATGGCCCAACGCATCAACCCGTTGAAATTTTAGCTTCATTGCGCGCGATGCCCCATATGCTGGTAATGCGTCCCGCAGATGCGGTAGAAGCCGTCGAGTGCTGGGACACCGCACTCAATCACAAGCAAGGTCCAGTTTCATTAATTTTTTCTAGGCAAGCGCTTCCGCACGTGCGCAGGTCTTCGGGGCACGATAACCTCTCCGCGCGAGGTGCTTACGTGCTAGCGGAAGGCAACACCATGCCCCGTCAAATTACCTTGCTTGCTACTGGCTCCGAAGTGGCTATTGCCTTAAAGGCACGTGAGCAACTCGAAGCTTTAGGTTTGTCGACAGCGGTGATCTCTATGCCTTGCTGGGAGCTCTTTGATCGTCAGCAAGCATCCTATCGCGCAGGGGTTTTGTGTCCTGGCACCACGACCGTCGCGATTGAAGCTGCAGTGAAACTTGGGTGGGAACGCTACCTTGGTCATAAGGGGAG
>JBEDEU010000135.1:0-6131 GCA_041175585.1 Pseudomonadota bacterium
GAGCCGAGCGCGTGCTCAAGATGCGACTCACCCGCTGCATTGCGTAGCGCAACGAGTCGTTCGCAGGCCCACCGCGCTGTCTGACGCACCTGCTCCTGATCGTCGGGGGTTAAGCCCGCGACCAGGGGCTCGAGTGCAGAGTCGGTGAGCTGCGTAGCCAAAATAGCAATTTAAATCGCGGCAGTCACCACGATTTCGACTTTGTAGTCGGCGCTGGCCAAACGCGCTTCGATGGTGGCGCGTGGAGGTGCATTACCGTCAGCAACCCAGGCGTCCCATGCTTTGTTCATGCCGTCGAACTCTTTCATGTTGGCGACAAAAATTTGGGTCATCAAAATCTTGGTCTTGTCAGAACCAGCAGTCGCGAGCAACTTGTCGATGACAGCCAGAATCTGGGTCGTCTGACCGGTGATATCCTGCGTCGTATCGTCAGCCACCTGGCCCGCCAAATAGGCAACGCCATTGTGGATAGCCATATCAGAGAGTCGTTTGCCGACGTTTACACGGGTGATCTTGCTCATAGTGATTCCTTTTATTAATCAGGCGGGTGGCAACTCAAACACCTGACGCAAATACGTCAGATAGGCCTTGTCGTCGCACATGGTTTTTTCAGGCGCATCAGACACTTTGGCGACCGGTTGTCCATTGCATCGGATCATTTTCATGACGACTTGCAGAGGCTCATAACCCAAGTCGTTGGTGAGATTGGTCCCGATACCGAAGGCTGTTTTACAGCGTCCGGCAAACCTGCGGGTCAACTCGATCGCAAGAGGAAATGTTAACGCATCCGAAAAAATCAGGGTCTTGGCACGCGGATCGACCCGATTGGTCTCATAGTGCGCGATCATGCGCTCGCCCCACTCGAAAGGATCACCCGAATCGTGGCGCGCGCCGTCGAACAATTTGCAGAAGTACATATCAAAATCACGCAAAAAGGCGCTCATGCCATAGACATCTGAGAGCGCAATGCCCAAGTCGCCTCGATACTCTTTGGCCCAAATCTCGAAGGCATACACCTGCGAGTCACGCAAGCGCGGCCCAAGCGCCTGACACGCCTGTAAATATTCGTGTGCCATGGTGCCCAAGGGCAGAACGCCGTGGCGCATGGCGAGCCACACGTTACTGGTCCCTGCAAAATGCTCACCCATCTGCGCCTTCATCGTTGTCACGACTTCTTCGTGCCAGACTTGAGAAAACCTTCGTCGCGTCCCGTACTCGGCAACGCGAAACTCGCTTAAATCGTTCGCCTCGAGTACCAACTTCATCTTGTTTTGCAAGCGGGCACGCCCCTCCTCCCAATTTGGAGCCTCGCACGTGCGTCGAAAATACACCTCGTTCACAATCGCCAAGACAGGGATTTCAAACAAAATCGTATGTAGCCAGGAGCCCTTGACCGAGATCGCGATTTCGCCTGGGGCGTCACCCTCGGACACGGTGATGCATTTTTCCGGTAGATGGAAGAGCCCTAGAAAATCAATGAAATCACTCTTGATGAAGCGCAAACTGCCCAGATACGCGAGCTCGGCCTCTGAAAAACGCAGTTGGCAAAGTTCGTGGATTTCAGATCGGATCTCGTTGAGGTAGGGTCTGAGGTCTACGCCCTTGTTACGGCACTTATACCGATACTCAACCTGCGCCGCAGGAAAATGATGCAATACAACTTGCATCATGGTGAACTTATACAGGTCGGTGTCGAGCAGGGACTTGATGATCATGTCTAGGCCTAGAGTGTTTTCAAAACATTAGCACAGGCACTTTCGTTATCAGGGATATCCCGAGCCTTGCGCGCAAGATTGGTTAAACTAGTGCTTCATTCGATTCACTGGCTCAAAAATAGTGCCCGCCCGATCGCTTTCACAACCTCCCTTCTGGTGGAACCCATGACTCACGTCGTGACTGAAAACTGTATCAAGTGCAAATTTACGGATTGCGTAGACGTATGCCCCGTCGACTGTTTCCGTGAGGGCCCTAACTTCCTGGTGATTGACCCCGACGAGTGCATTGACTGCGCAGTCTGTATTCCTGAATGCCCAGCAAACGCGATTTTTGCTGAAGAGGACGTTCCGCAAGACCAAATGAAGTTCATCGCACTGAACGCCGAACTCTCTCCCAAATTCGAGAGCATCAGCCGCTCGAAGAAGCCGCTGCCCGATGCAGACGACTGGAATGGCAAACCGGACAAATTGCAGCATCTTGAGCGCTAAATACACCCCACAGACGGTCTTATCCAAGACCGTCTGGCTAAGCGATAAACTTTTTTCACTGAAGGTCACGCGCGACCCCGACTTTCAGTTCGTGCCTGGACAGTTCGCACGACTTGGCCTTTCAATTGACGCAGAAGACCTCCAGACGCCCAACGAGTGGCGCGCCTACTCCATGGTGTCACACCCTTCGGAAGACGCACTGGAGTTTTTCTCGGTGGTGGTGCCTGACGGAAAGTTCAGCCCGAAGCTCGCTGCGCTGACCCCAGGTGACACGCTTTGGATCAACAAGACCGTATTTGGGTTTCTGACGCTGGAGCAGTTTGCCAGTGGTGAAGACCTTTGGCTCATTTCGACTGGCACCGGGCTGTCTGCATACATTTCCATGCTGCGCGAAGCGAGCACGTGGCAAAGATTCAAACGAATCGTAGTGCTGCACGGTGTACGACATGCCGGCGAACTTGCCTACCGCGACGAACTGCTCACACTACAGAGCCGACACGGTGCTAATGCCGGCACCACAGACTCCGCGCGGGCGGCAATGGTCTATCTGCCCGTGACAAGCCAGGAGCCGCTGAGCCTCTCGCTATCCCCTGCGATCCAGCCAGGACACCTATCTGCAAGCCGACTCACTACGCTACTGGCGTGCGGTGAACTAGAAGCTCGTGCAGGCGTCACGCTTGAGCCCGATCGCTCACGCGTCATGCTGTGCGGCAACCCTGCCATGGTCACCGAGATGCGTGGCCTTCTGGCTGAGCGCGGCTTTGCGGCCGGGCGTCGCGGAGTGGCGGGTAATCTGGCTGTCGAAAACTACTGGTAAGCGCTCGATCGCACTAAAAAAGCACCACTAAGGAAAGCACCATAGGTAGTCAAATCCTAGGTGTTACCCCCTATATTTTGTGTTTCTTGAGGCGAACTCGTGGTGCATCTGCTACATTTTGCTGCACAACAGCAATTGCAGCCCCTCGTTCGGTCGTTTGGTGTCAATAAAGCGTCATAATTAGGGCTTCCTGACTACTTTTTGGAATCGCACATGCTTTATCAACTTCATGAAATGCAACGTGCCTTTATGTCGCCCCTCGCGCACTTCACCGAGTTAGGCTCCAAACTGTTTTCACACCCCGCAAGCCCCTTGGCCTACACCCCCATGGCGCGACAAATGGCGGCTGGCTATGAATTAATTCATCGCATCGGAAAAAACTACGAAAAACCAGCCTGGGGTTTAACAACCACAGAAGTAAACGGCAAACACGTCGGCGTCACGATCGAGACTGAGTTGAGCCTACCGTTTTGTAACTTGATTCACTTCAAGCGCGACATTTCAGAAAAACAACGCAAGGCCGACCCCAAACTCTTAGTGCTTGCCCCCATGTCGGGACACCATGCCACGCTCTTGCGCGACACCGTTCGCGCACTGCTCCCAAACCATGAAGTGTATGTGTCCGACTGGATCGATGCGCGCATGGTTCCGCTGGCCGATGGCAAGTTTGGGCTCAATGACTACGTGCGCTACATCCAACAATTCCTCGAGGACCTTGGGCCGGATGTTCACCTCATGTCCGTTTGCCAACCAACAGTTCCAGCTCTGGCGGCCGTTTCGCTCATGGCCTCGAACAACAACCCCTGCTTGCCGCGCAGCATGGTGATGATGGGTGGCCCGATTGATCCGCGTTGCTCACCTACACAAGTCAACCGTCTGGCCACGACCAAGCCATTTGAATGGTTTGAAGAAAAACTGATTCACACTGTTCCAGCGCAATACCCAGGCGTGGGACGTCGTGTCTACCCAGGTTTCTTGCAGCATGCTGGCTTTCTGTCCATGAATCCAGATCGCCATCTCAAAGCGCACTACGATTTTTACCTTGATTTGCTGCGCGGTGACGAGGACGATGCGCAAGCGCATCGGCGCTTTTATAACGAATACAACGCAGTCCTCGACATGTCAGCCGATTTTTACCTGGAAACAATTCGTACCGTATTCCAGGACTTTGATCTGCCTAACGGCACTTGGGTGATAGATGGCCAGCTCGTAAAGCCCTCCGACATCAAATCGGTTGCGCTGTTTACGATTGAAGGCGAACTCGACGATATTTCTGGTGAAGGGCAGACGCGTGCCGCGCAAGATTTGTGCTCGAGCATTCCAGCAAAACGCAAACAACACTACACAGCCCCAGAGTGCGGACACTATGGGATTTTTTCAGGCCGTCGTTGGCGCACAACGATCTGCCCGAAAATTGCTGAGTTCGTGCGTAGCGCTTAAGTGCGCCATGCTCGCTGAACGCATCAACGACCTGCTGCCGCAGACCCAATGCACGAAATGCGGCTACGAAGGTTGCGCGCCTTACGCGCAAGCAATTGCGACAGGCCAAGCCCCGATTAATCGCTGCCCCCCAGGCGGAGATCAAGGCATTGCAGCACTCGCCAAACTCTTAAAAACCGACACCCTGCCCCTTGACGAAACCTGTGGGCAACACCTTCCCCTGCAAGTTGCCGTCATTGATGAGCAATATTGCATCGGTTGCACGCTTTGCATACAAGCTTGCCCCGTAGATGCCATTGTTGGTGCCTCAAAACTCATGCACACTGTTCTGGCGGATCACTGCACAGGTTGCGATCTGTGTGTGGCACCTTGCCCAGTGGACTGCATTGAAATGGTTACCGTCTCTCCAGTGCGGGTCTGGACGTCCGGCGATGCACACGCGTCTCGCCAAAGGTTTGAAGCGCGCAACGCACGTCTCGCCCGGCCCGCGCACGAGCCGAAGAAACAGGAAACCACACAGCAGATCGGCGATGCTGTCGCGCAGGCGCTTGCCAAAGCCCGAGCACGCCGCGCTGCGGCGGCAACGCCATGAACCCAGTTAAACGCCATGAGATCTTCACGAGACTGCGTGCGGCAAATCCGTCGCCCACAACCGAACTCGAATACAAAACAGACTTCCAGCTGTTGATCGCTGTCATGCTGTCTGCGCAAGCGACTGACAAGTCCGTCAATATCGCCACCCGCAAACTCTTCCCACGCCACGGAACACCCAAGACAATCCTGGCGCTTGGCGTTGAAGGGTTGATGCCGTTTATTCAGACAATCGGCCTCTACAAAACCAAAGCAAAAAATGTGATTGCGACCTGCGCATTGTTGCTTGAGCAGCACGGCGGTAAGGTTCCACGCACCAGAGAGGCCCTAGAGGCCTTGCCCGGAGTAGGTCGCAAAACCGCGAACGTTGTGCTGAACACCGCGTTTGGCGAACCCACGATCGCAGTCGATACACACATTTTTCGTGTGTCCAACCGCACCAAAATCGCGCCTGGCAAGGATGTGCTTGCGGTTGAGCGCGGCCTCGAGAAATTCATCCCCGCTGAATTCAAAGTCGATGCCCACCACTGGCTGATTCTGCACGGTCGCTACGTCTGTGTAGCCCGCACACCCAAATGTCCACAGTGCGGGATCTCCGACTTGTGTGAATATTCAAAAAAGACCAAGGGTTAAACCCCCTATGACAAACCCGAATTGAGATTTCAGTCTCATTCGAGGGATAATTCTGTTCAGAATTAAAACCATCTCTGATGCACAAGCGAATGAACGACATCATTCTCGAGACCAAGAATCTCACAAAAGAATTCCGCGGCTTCGTCGCCGTCAATGACATCTCCCTGCGCGTGCAGCGCGGGCAGATTCACGCCTTGATTGGCCCCAACGGTGCGGGCAAAACGACATGCTTTAACTTGCTCACCAAGTTTTTGACGCCCACGCGAGGGTCGATCGCCTTTAATGGCATCGACATCACAAAAGATCGTCCCGCACAAATTGCGCGTCGGGGCATCATTCGCTCATTTCAAATTTCAGCTGTTTTCCCTCACCTGACGGTGCTTGAGAATGTGCGCATTGGTTTGCAGCGCGAAACCGGACTCTCATTTCATTTCTGGCAAAGTGAA
>JBEDEU010000136.1:0-6100 GCA_041175585.1 Pseudomonadota bacterium
ATTTCCAAAGATTGGGTACGACGCTATTGCAGTAGCCCGACACAAAAGATTTCGATGCACCCGTCGCCGGATCGAATACATGGCGATTAATACGGCCAATGTTCCCGCCGTAGACGTGGATGCTAATCGATGTCCGGTCTCGATAAAAATTTGCAACCTCATGTACATCATGTGTTGATGGCGACACCGAACCCACTTGACCAGGCAACAAGACGACAGCATCACTGCGGCGCAAGCTACCATCGCTTTGCCTGTGGTAATGCGTATCCACTTCTTTGCCTCGCAACATCCCGATCAAGCCCCAAGTCATGTGGTCATGCACTGGTGTTTTTTGTCCTGGCCCCCACACAAAACTGACGATGGAGAACAAGTCCAACGGATCCGCGTACAACAAGTACTGCTGGTAGTGCTGGGGATGTGCTCTCGTAAACGCCTCAGGTAACCAATTGTCATTTGCCACCAGTCTTGCCAATAAAGTCGATCCGCGGGCCAAAATTTCCCGCTCGGCGGGTCTGCTTTGCAGCATTTTCGACATATCCTGCACGAACGTCAGCAAACTTGATTGACTCATGTCTAAGCTCTCCTATCGGTGAGCACATCATAAATGCTTAGCCCCCCGTTTGAGGCCAAAATTTCCATGTCGTAAAGCTAAGCAATATTTACTTTTTTGACTCGATTGTCATTCCACAACAATTAAGAACAAGTCATAAATACCACTATCCTTTGCAGAAGGGCATCCTCTATACTCCGAAGCTTTACCAAGTATTGGAAAACACTCACTTTTTTTGGGTGACTCACCCACGGAGTGGGGGCAATTCTTAGCATAGGTATGCCGGATGTGGATTGTTAGGACAGCGTTAGAGCGGCCTTACACATTTATTGTGATGGCAATCCTCATCCTGCTCTCTACACCGCTTGCGGTGATGCGTACTCCGGTCGATGTCTTGCCCGAAATCGACATCCCTGTTGTGACAGTGATCTGGAGCTACAACGGCTTGTCAGCTCAGCAGATGGGGAATCGTATTGCTCAAACGCACGAGCGATCTCTCACCACCACGGTCAGTGATATCAAAACGATTGAGTCGCGCTCGCTTGGCGGTCTGACGATCATCAAAATTTATTTCCAGCCGAATGTAAATATTCAAATGGCCGTCTCGCAAGTCGTGGCGGTGTCGCAATCGGCGCTGCGACAAATGCCTCCCGGTATTACGCCACCTTTAGTGATCAAGTACACAGCCTCTTCGATCCCTGTGGTTCAAATCGGCATGTCTAGCAAGACACTATCCGAGAAAGAGCTGTTCGATTCAGCACTGAACATTCTGCGCCCTCAGCTCATCACGATCCCTGGCCTTGCCATGCCGTTCCCTTATGGTGGCAAGGCACGTGCAGTCTCTGTCGATATTGATCCCGAAGCTCTAAGAGCGAAAGGCATGACATCTTCGGATGTCATCAATGCGATCACAACACAGAACTTAACCCTTCCGTCTGGCACGACCAAAATTGATGATGTCGAGTTCAACATCTCGATGAACTCATCACCTGTGAGCATCGCAGGACTCAACAACATTCCAGTGCGAACCGTCAACGGCGCAACCACCTACCTACGCGAGGTCGCGCACGTACGGGACGGCTTTTCTCCACAAATCAACATCGTGCGTCAAAACGGCGAGCGTGGCTTATTACTGACGGCGCTCAAGAACGGTGGCGCATCAACCTTAGATGTCGTGAGCAGAGTCAAAACGATGCTGCCGAGATTACTGCCGTTACTCCCCGAAGGCATTGATGTCACACTGCTTGCGGACCAGTCGGTATTTGTGAAGCAGGCCATTTCTGGGGTGATACATGAAGCGCTTCTTGCTGGCGCGCTCACGGCCATCATGCTGCTGCTTTTCTTGGGGAATTGGCGTACAACCGTCATCGTTGCAATCTCCATACCACTCTCAATCTTCACTTCCTTGATTGTGCTGCATCTGATCGGGCAAACAATCAACATCATGACGCTTGGAGGCCTTGCGCTCGCGGTTGGTATTTTGGTTGATGATGCGACTGTCACGATCGAAAATATTGAACGTCACCTGCATATGGGGAAAGGGCTCTATGAGGCGGTCATGGATGGTGCGGGAGAGATCGCAGTCCCCACCTTTGTCTCTACGCTCTGTATCTGTATTGTTTTCGTACCGATGTTTTTCTTGGGTGGTGTGGCGCGATACCTTTTTGTACCGCTCGCAGAAGCAGTGAGCTTCGCAATGCTTGCGTCTTATGTGCTATCGCGCACACTCGTTCCAACAATGGCGTACTTGCTCTTAAAAAATCAAGGCACACCCGGTTGGTTCGCCAGAGGCATTCATCACGCGCACGTCCGATTTAACGCAAGATTCGAACGCTTCCGCGCTACATATGCCATCGTTCTCGAAAGACTGCTCGAGCACCGCGTGCGCTTCATTCTCGGCTTTCTAGGCTTTTGCATCCTCTCCTGTGGAATTTACGCCTTGCTTGGTCGGGATTTGTTTCCCACAGTAGATACCGGTCAAATCAAACTACATATGCGTGCGCCCAGTGGGACACGAGTCGAGCGTACCGCCATCATCGCGGACGAGGTGCAAACTGTCATCCGTCGCGTCATCCCTGCCGCAGAGCTTGAAGGGATTCTCGACAACGTAGGCCAGCCCAATAGCGGTATTAACCTTTCCTACAGCAGTTCAGGCACGATTGGATCGTTCGATGCAGACATCATGATCACGCTCAAGCCTGGTCACAAAAAGTCGAGCGAATACTACATGGATAAGCTCATGCCTGAGCTGCGCAAGAGTTTCCCAGGCGTTGAGTTTTTCTACCAAGCCGCCGATATCGTCACGCAGATATTGAACTTCGGCATACCGTCTGCCATCGACGTACAGATTGTTGGTAATAACTACGCAGCCAATCAACAGTTGGCAGCGAAGCTGGTGAGCAAAGTCGCTGCCGTGCCAGGAGCCACCGATGTACATATTCACCAACGACTGGATCGACCTGCGATAGCCCTAACCATGGATCGCACTCGTATGCAGGCGATGGGATTAACGCCTGCCGACTTAGCTCAGAACGTATTGCTGCCGCTCTCTGGCAGTTCGCAGACCTCACCAAATTTTTGGCTGAACCCGAACAACAACATTAGCTATTCCATACAAGTTCAGGCGCCTCAGTCAAACATAAGCTCTCTGGACGAATTGCTCAGGCTCCCTGTCGGGCCGTCCAACGCAGCAGCCTCGAACGCAGCCTCCGCCATCAACAGCGCTACTGGACGAGGTACTCAGCTACTTGGGAACTTGGTTACTGCATCACCAACGACTGAGTTCGCTATCTTTACCCGCTACAACATTCTGCCCGCTATCAACATCTATGCCAACGTACGGGGTCGCGATCTCGCGTCCGTTGCGAAAGAAATTCAGGTCATTGTGGACGAAGCCAAGCCTCAGTTACCAAGAGGCAGTCGCATCGAAATGCGCGGCCAAGTGGAAACCATGCACGAGTCCTTCGTTGGCCTTGGAGTCGGCTTGGTGGGTGCAATTGTTTTGGTCTATTTGCTGATCGTGATTAATTTTCAATCTTGGCTTGATCCCTTTATTGTGATTGCCGCCCTCATTGCAGCACTAGCGGGCATCGCGTGGATGCTCATTTTGACTGCCACAAATCTGAGCGTACCCGCCCTGACCGGAGCGATTATGACCATGGGGGTTGCAACCGCTAACAGTGTGTTGGTGATCTCCTTTGCACGTCAACGGCTACTTGACGGTCTCACCCCTCTTGCTGCAGCACTCGATGCCGGCTCCACTCGATTACGTCCTGTGCTTATGACCGCACTCGCGATGATCATCGGTATGGTGCCTATGGCTATTGGTCTGGGCGAAGGTTCTGAGCAAAACGCCCCTCTTGGGCGCGCCGTGATCGGTGGCTTGATCTTCGCAACTGTATCGACCGTTTTATTTGTACCTGTGCTGTTTGCTACCTTTCACGAACGCTTAGCGGCACGCAAGTTGAACAAGGAATTGACCACATGACGGACCCAAGCAAAAGCACTATCGCGACGTTGCGGCGAGTCAAACTCGCGACTGCCGTCGTGCTTGTCTTTCTTCTGCTCGGCCTTGGCAAGACGCTCTACTCGCGCTGGTCATACGGAGATGTCCTTGCACAGCGTAGCGAAGAGGCATCGCAACTCCATGTGCTTGTGACGCAACCAGCACTACCAAATCCAAACAGCCCGAATATGAGGCTGGTCTTGCCGGGTACATTGCTCGGCATTAATGAGGCGCTGATCCACGCACGCGTCAATGGCTATGTCAAAGAATGGCGTAAAGATATTGGAGATAACGTCAAACAGGGAGAGACGCTCGCTGTTTTAGATATCCCTGAGATTAATCGTCAAGTTGATGAGGCAACAGCCAACTTCCAACTCGCCAAAACCGCCTATGAGCGCTGGAAGAAATTGCGCGCACAGGACGCCGTGTCACAACAAGAACTTGATGAGAAAACCGCCCTCTATCGACAAAGCGAAGCTGTATTGAAGCGACTCAAGCAACTGCAAGACTTTGGTACAGTCGTTGCCCCCTTTAGTGGTCGAGTGACAAAGCGCAATATCAACACAGGCGATCTAGTCAACTCAGGTAACGTAGGGACTGCCCAAGCCATGTTTGCGATGGCACGCGTTGATAAGCTACATGTTTACGCATACCTGCCACAGGACCGTGTTTCACAAATAAAAGTAGGGGATAAAGTTGATGTCTATCAACCCAGTGCTCCGGACAAGGTGGTAGAGGGTCGTATCGCACGCACAGCCGGAGCGATTGATATGCAGACTCGTACGCTGCAAGTGGATGTCGAGCTCGACAATGCCAACAATGCATTCATGCCTGGCACTTATGTTGAGATCGCCTTCAAAATTATTCCCGGCAATAATTTAATTGTCCCGACCAACACTTTAATCTTTGGCGCTGGCGGTCCGTATGTTGCTACAGTCAAGGACGACGTCGTCACCAGAAAGAAAGTGACGCTTGGTATCGATTTTGGTATGCAAGTCGAGGTGCGAAGCGGCATCACGAAAGACGATTGGTTGATTTTGAACCCGCTCGATTCAGTGACTGACGGTCAGCGTGTCATCGTACAAATAGCCAAACCAGCAGCCCCGCCTGCTAGACGCGGCTCATGAGACACACTCTTGCCCTTAGCCTTTTGGTGCTGACATGTGTCGGCTGCTCTCCTATCGGTCCAGATTACGAACGCCCGGATGTTGAACTTCCACAAAACTGGAAGAGCTTACCTGGCGCCAACCCTGCACTTTGGAAGATAGCGAATCCTTCGGATGACGCACCCAAGGACAAATGGTGGAAGGCCTTTAACGACAAGACTCTAGAAGATCTCATTGAAAAGTGTCTTGCGAATAACAATACATTGCAAGTATCTTTGGCACGCCTAGATCAGGCGATTGCGCAAAGCGAAGCGCGCGGAGCTGCTCTCCTTCCAAGCCTTAACCTAGGTGCTGCCGCGACGCGGACTCGAACATCAGAAAATAGACCGACTACCACTTACACCAGCGTAAATTCGTCCACGACTCAAAACGATTTTCGTCCTGTTGCTGTCATGACTTATGAAATTGACTGGCTTGGTAAAGTGCGCCGAGATGTCGAGGCGTCAACGAACACAGCAGCGCAAGCGGCAGCTGATACCGAGAACGTTAGGTTGTTGTTGACTGCTCAACTTGCAAGCGCTTATTTCTTGCTTCGACAATACGACGAAGAAATCAGAGTCCTAAGTAACATCGTCGCGATCCAGAAAAAACTTCTAGACCTAATTCAAAAACGTTATGACCTTGGGGCAGCCGGCCGGACCGAGCTTTCGCAGCAAACTGCACTTGGAGAGTCAAGTGGAGCGCAGCTTGAGATGCTGCGCTCACTACGTAACGTTCAAGAAAATTTAATTGCAACGCTTACTGGCACCCCAGCGGCCCTGTTCTCGCTTGCACCCGGTCGCCTGCCAGATCACCCGCCCGCGTTTCCTGTCAGCCTACCCTCTTCGTTACTCGAGCGTCGACCTGATGTCGCAGCAGCAGAACGGGCCATGGCAGCAG
>JBEDEU010000137.1:0-6097 GCA_041175585.1 Pseudomonadota bacterium
GGTGAAACCGCGGCCGTATTAGGCACCTGGCAAGACAAACGCTGTTGTCCGGGCCCTGTCAGCACCACATCGACAAAAGATCCTAAATAGGCCGACGACTGAACCGTAACAAGCACGTTGTTTTCGTAAGCTGGAACACTTGACAACTCTACGCGCTCTGGACGCACACCAATGCGCTTGGTTCCCTCACTCACCCCATCAACTTTGAGCACTAAGCCATCTACGGTCTTGAACTGACCTGGCCCCACGCATACCCCAGAAAAGAAATTCATCTTCCCAAGAAATTCCGCAACAAAAAAGTTCTCTGGGCGCTCATATAAATCATCGGGGCGGCCAACTTGCTGCACCTTGCCATCATGCATGATGGCCATTCTGTCCGAAATCGCAAGCGCTTCTTCCTGATCGTGCGTCACGAAGATTGTGGTCAAGCCAAGACGTTGTTGCAATGCTCGGATTTCCTCGCGAACCTCTAAGCGAAGCTTGGCATCTAGGTTCGACAGAGGCTCATCGAGCAAAAAAACTTTAGGCTCAATTGCGAGGGCACGCGCAATAGCAACTCGTTGCTGCTGTCCACCTGATAACTGTCGCGGATAACGATCTTTGTACTCAGTCATCCGAACCATATCCAGCGCAAGCTCAATCCGACGATCTCGCTCCTGTGCGCCGACCTTACGCATTTCAAGTCCAAACGAGACGTTTTGTGCGACTGTCATATGCGGGAATAACGCATAGCGCTGAAATACCATTCCAGTGTTACGTTGATGCACCGGCAATGCCGTTACGTCAGTACCACCAATCAGAATTCGACCAGCTGTTGGGTCAATGAACCCAGCGATCATGCGTAATGTTGTGGTCTTTCCACAGCCACTTGGCCCTAAAAATGAGACCAATTCGCCATCAGCAATCTCAAGCGAAAAATCTGACACTGCGACAGATTGTCCAAACTGCTTTTTAAGATGAACCAGAGATACATTAGCCATAGAAGATCACACCACTTGACTGAGTTTTACGAAACGGTCAGTCACCAACATGATGATACCGAGCAAGAGTATTTGAACCGACGATACGGCAGCGATCGTCGGGTCAAGGTTGAACTCGAGGTACTGCATGATCGCAATCGGCAACGTCGTACTGCCGGGACCGACCAGAGATAAAGAAACCTCGAGATTCTCAAAAGAAACAATAAAACTAAATAGAGCTGCAGCTACGATTGCCGGACGCAACATCGGCAAAGTGATGCGCAAGAAGGCGATACGGCCATTCGCACCGAGATTGCGAGCGGCTTCTTCTATCGATGGATCCAAGCCATGCATACTTGCGGAAACAAGACGAACAGTCCAGGGGATGGTTAGACAGATATGTGCCAACACCAGACCTCCGAGGGTGCCCACGATATCCTGATCCAAAAAGTTTTCGGTTCGAAGATAGAACAAATAAATTGCGATACCTGCGACGATGCCCGGCATTAACAACGGTGAGAGCAAAAGTGTATTCACATATTTCGCACCATTGAAGCGATATCGAATCAAACCTAATGCCGCTAACACTCCAAGTGAGACCCCAATCAGCGCTGACACAATCGCCAACTGTAAACTGAACACAAACCCGTTAACAAAAGACTGATTCTGCCATGCATTGTGGTACCAAGACAGCGTGTAGCCGGACGGCGGAAAGTACAGAATAGAGTCCTTGAAAAAGCTTAGCCAAATAACAAAGATCAAGGGACACAACATAATTGCGTACACCACGAACACAAACGTCCGCAACAACCATTTGCCGAGGTGGAGACGCCTAATTGGAATGATGCTTGCGGACACTTAATACACTCTTCGAAACTAATTAAACCGATGCTAGGTGCTAGGCACACTTTACATTACTAGCGTTTACCCTGAGCTTAAACCAAATTCTGCATAGCAAGTTGACCCAACCCCGCCCTCGCGATACTTTGTTTGTATTGCAGCACAGCAATCTCCTCAAAAAAACTTTCGAGTCCCCACATCATGCATATTGAACCAGGCGTCGTAGACGGTGCAAAAATTCTTCTCAGCGTTGGAACGGCGAGTGTCGCTTGCGCGCTGACTGTGAAGGTGATTATCGACACCCTGCGCTCAGATGGTGTGTCAGCCCTCATCAAACGCACGCTGATGACCACCTTGCTGGTCTTTCTCTCTTTCGAGGTGCTTTGGCATCATCCAGTCGGTGTCTCTGAGGTGCATCTGATTATGGGAAGCACGCTGTTTCTCTTGTTTGGTGCTGCACCAACCGCGCTTGGCCTCACCCTCGGACTATTCGTTCAAGGCATATTTTTTGCGCCAACGGATCTGCCGCAGTTCGGGATGAACTTAACGTCCTTATTGCTACCTCTATTCGTGATGAGCCTCGTTGCCCGTCAGATTATCAAACCATCTACAGCCTACGTCGATCTTTCCTACCGACAGACGCTTAAGCTGTCGCTTGTATTTCAAGGTGGGGTTGTTGCTTGGGTCGCCTTCTGGACACTCTATGGGCAAGGCCTATACGCGACAAATTGGGAAGGTCTTGCAAGCTTCGCCGCAGCCTATAGCGCCGTTATCTTGATTGAGCCATTGCTTGATCTTTGTGTGTTAGCGATGGCCAAGCACATGAACAGCAAGAGTATGTATGCGCTGTTCACACCGAGACTAATCTCGGCAAGGGCGTCCTAAAGTCATAAGCTGACGAGGCTCACGCGCTCAGGAGCGAAGCGTACCGTGAAGGTACTACCTTTCCCGAGCGAGCTGGTAATTTGGAGCTGAGCGTGATGTCGGGTAGCGATGTGTTTGACAATCGCTAGACCTAAACCCGTGCCACCGGTATCACGCGAACGGCTTCCGTCCACTCTGTAAAACCGTTCGGTTAAGCGCGCTAAGTGTGCAGAGTCTATACCTGGCCCGGTGTCTGTCACAGCGAACTCACCGTGGCCGCTCGCATCGACAGACCACTTAACAGTAATCGCACCGCCCTCAGGGGTATAACGAATAGCGTTCGAAATAAGATTACTGAATGCTGATTGAAGTTCGCGTTGCTCACCCATCAACAGATGGGTGCTGTCAATCACAAATTCGATGTGATGCTTTCCCTTTGACAGAGCCTCCGCGTCTGAACGTAGAGCACTCATCTCAGCCACAATATTAAAGGGGGTTGAGGCTGCGACCTTTGAGTTTGCTTCAAGTTTGGCAAGCGTTAGTAAGTCTTCGACAAGATTTTTCATACGTCGCGACTGCGTCATCATCAAGTCTAGATAACGTTGCTGTTGATCTGGCGCCAGCTCGATCGATTGCATGGTTTCAAGAAAACCAATCAAAACGGTTAGAGGCGTGCGGATCTCATGCGAGACGTTCGCAACAAAGTCTCGGCGCATCGCTTCTGTGCGCTGCAGCTCGGTGATGTCTTGCGCCAATAGCAAGGATTGGTCGTCAGCAAAAGGGAACACCTGCACAACCACGGTCAAATTCGCCGCAACGCCCAGTCGCTCAATCACGATCGGGTTCTCAAAATCCGCTGCATTGAGGTACCCCACAAATTCTGGGTGCCGAACGAGATGGGCGATACTTTGTTTGGCATCCTTTTTAAAATCCAGACCGAAAAATCGCTCGGCGCTAGAGTTGCACCACTCAACCTGATTCATTGCATCAAGCATAATCACGCCGTTGGGTGATGCCTGAAAACCTTGAATGAAACGATCATGTTGTTGTTCGATCGCGTGGATACGATCCCGCATCTCTGTGAGCATACGCTGGCGTTGCGTAAACACCTCACCCCAGATTCCGAGGGCCGGAAGGGGTTCGCTATCTGTTGTCGCTGCGCTGACTTGCAACCGATGCAGGTTGTAGTAGGAATAACCCAAGGGCAGCGCAAGCGTCAATCCGCCAAGCAAATACGCACTCCACGCACCAAAAAGGTAGCCACCCAATAGCGCCATGACGATGGAGACGACAACGATGAGGCCGAACCGTCCTGCAGCGACAGACATCAATGACAACACTCCGAGCGACTATGGCTAAGATCTATCGCCGTCCGCGACTGGGCTCGGCGTTCTCGTTGCACGATAACCGACTCCACGAACAGTTTCAATGTAGGCATCGCACTTCGCAACCGCTAACGCAACTCTGAGTCTGCGAATATGCACGTCGACTGTACGCTCTTCGATAAACACCTCATTGCCCCAAACCTGATCTAGCAATTGGGCACGGGAGTGGACGCGCTCAGGTGCGCTCATCAAGAACTGCAACAAGCGGAACTCAGTCGGGCCCACTACGATTTCGCGCCGGGTCGAGTTCGGCCATTCGGCCGTCACACGATGCGTCACGGGATCAAGACGCATGGCGCCAAGCACCATCAACTCATCTTGCGACGGCGCCCGGCTATGGCGTCGCAAAAGGGCTTTGACTCGGGCCAGGAGCTCTTTCGTGGAGAAGGGCTTGGTCATGTAGTCGTCAGCGCCCGAATCCAACCCCAAAACTTTATCTGCCTCTTCGCTTTTAGCTGTCAGCATCAAAATCGGAACCATGGCTGTTTTTTCGTTCGAGCGTAGCTCTTTCGCAAACTGCACACCCGATTTACCTGGAAGCATCCAGTCAAGAATGATGAGATCAGGCATCGTTTGACGCATCAAATGCGTCGCCTCATCGGCCTGAAAAGCACGATCTACGACGTAATCGCCGTGGAGTAAATTGATCGCAATCAGTTCGGATATTGAGGGCTCGTCTTCAACAATCAGAATGCGTTGGCTCATAAACCAATCCTTATTCCGTCGCACGCTGCATTAATGTGCTCTTTGGACTGTGTCGCAGGTCATCACCACCTACGACATAGATAATGAATTCTGCGATGTTTTTGGCATGGTCCCCGATGCGCTCGATCGATTTTGCAATCGTCAAAATATCTAGGCCCGTCGCAATCGTATGTGGATCTTCAGCTAAATAGGAGGTGAGCTTTCGCACAAAGGCACGAAACTCTTCGTCGATCTGCTTATCATCCAAAACAATGGCTGCAGCAGCAGCTGCATCCTGTCTGGCAAATGCATCCAAGCTCTGGCGAAGCTGCTTCAGCGCCATTTGCCCAGAAATAATTATTTCGGCGACGTTGATATTGTGCTCAACACCCTTGCGAAGAATTTTTCGTGTGCGCTTGGCAACCTTTTCCGCCTCATCACCTGCACGCTCTAGGTTAGTGTTGGCTTTAGAAATAGCCATCACCAAACGAAGGTCTCGTGCGGTTGGCTGCCGCTTGGCAATGATCTCAGTACAACCCGAATCAATTTCAATCTCTTTGGCATTGACCAATTTTTCACGAGCGATCACAGATTCGCAACGCTCTAGATCCATTTCCGTAAATGCTGCCATCGCCTCTTGTATTTGCGACTCTACAAGACCACCCATTTCGAGCAGACTGCTGCACAGTGCATTCAATTCCATATCGAACTGAGAGGAGATGTGTTTGTCAGGCATATCGATTCCTATGGGCCTTTGAGGCCCTTAAGCTATAAAACGTAGCGTCTATATTTAAACGCTACCTTAACTACAGAATATTTCATTTTGATTACGGTCAAGATCGACCCGCATCAATCTACAAACCGATTAAACCACCATCTTCCCTGGTAATAACAATGGTAGCGGACCGAGGGCGCCCAGGTTTTCCGTAGCCCATATTGCCAGGCCAGCTGCTTTCTAGTTTAAACGTCTCAGCACCGCCTAACGCCGGTGTTTTCTCACCGGGGTGCTGGATATTCACAAATAAGGTCTTCCCATCAGGCGTTTCAGTCACCCCGGTCACCTCGGCCCCCTTCGGCGCGACCAAAAACCGCTTGAGACGGCCTTCACCCAGCGTCGCGCCGATAAAGGTCTCCTGAGTCCCCGTTTGCTCAACCCCGGCAATCGTGAGCTTATTCTCGACCGTGCGCTTGCCACCGTCCCCCACTTTGCCTGGAATCGCCGCCAGCATCATGCAATTTGTTTCGTCAGTCATCGCACCGTCGTCAGTCTGGATCCAGCAAATGCCGGTCGCCTTACTGAACCATAAGCCATCAGGCGACGAAAAGTCGTTCGCCGCGGTCAAGCCCGACAGGTTTGCTGCGCCC
>JBEDEU010000138.1:0-6072 GCA_041175585.1 Pseudomonadota bacterium
ATGGTTTGGCTTGAGTGAATGGTCAGATCTTTGGCTAATTGTTTTGCCGGAGCATTCATTCCTGGGATACCAACATAACGAACGTCTTTCGATTGTGATGTCTTCCACGTGCCAGCCTCGAAAACTTTGAGTTCATGGTCCCAGGCGGCTGCCACACCTTCGGCTAACCACTGTTCCACCTGCTTGATAAAAAGTGGATCTCTCGCAGTGAAGTACTGCGCGCCATGATCTGCGGTCCAGTCGTCACCACGCTTTGTGCTCATTCGACCGGCAGGACCGCGGCCTTTTTCAAAAACCTCGACTTGGTGCCCGAGTGATTTGAGACGAGCTGCACAGGTTAGGCCGGCGATACCAGCGCCAATGACTGCGATTGATTTCCTTGCTTTGTTATTCATTGTCATGCCTGATGGCTCTAAAGGTGAGATTAATACGCGGGCCAACGGGCCGCTTGGTTTTAGTGAGACTATGCTGCCAAGACTGCTGTGTCGGCGCATGCATGAGCAGTACGCTGCCGTTTGCTAATGTAAGAGAAACACTTGTTCTATCGAACTTATGTTTAAACGCAAACTTGCGCTCGCCGCCAAAGCTGACCGATGCAATGGGAGCAGCTTGTTCTAATTCTTTTTCGTCATCGCTGTGCCAGCCCATGCCCTCGCTACCATCATGATACAAATTGAGTAGACAAGAATTGAATGTGTGCTGTGCGAGCGCTTCGACTTTTTGTTTGATCTCTAACAAGGCGGGTGTCCAAGCCTGGGGAAATTTTTTGACCCCCGAGTATGTGTAAGAACAGCCGGCATCACCGACCCATGCTACTTTTCTTTTGGTGGTGATTAACTTTCCGAACATCACTAACTGATCTTCTTTCCAGCTAACCGTGTTCAGTAGCGAAGCGAATAAGACGTCACAGCTGTTTTCGTCAAAGACGCTAGGGATATACAGCGCATGGCCGTCCTTGGACAGCAGGCCTATGCCGCTATTGGCTGGCGAAGCCTCCGCGGAGGCGGCTTCAAACAAGGAGGTTTGCATACCGGCTATTGTATGCAAACCGTCGACGCTAATTACTCAATCTGCCGTAAGGTTATTTTCCTGGATGATTTTCCCATAACGTTGCCGATCGCTATTGATACGCGCGGCGAATTGCTCTGGGGTCATTGGCCAGGGGGTCGCGCCTTGGGTGATGAGCGTGTTTTTTGTGTCTGGCAGCGCTAAGACTTCGCGTAGGTCCGCAGAAACCTTATTCACAATCGCGGCAGGGGTCCCTGCCGGCGCTAGCATTCCAATCCATGATCCAGTATCAAACCCTGCGTAGCCACTTTCGGCAATTGTTGGTAGCTCTGGTAAAGCCGGCGAACGACTTGCGCTTGTCACACCTAGGCCCTTGAGTTTGCCTGATTTAACGTGCCCCACGGACTCGAGTACCGTTCCAAAGTAAATATTCACATGACCAGCCATCAGGTCCAGCGCTGCAGGACCGCCGCCCTTGTAGGCAATGTGTAGCATTTTTGTGTCAGACGCTTGTTGAAAGATCTCTCCGGCCAAATGCGGTGCCCCGCCAGCTCCGGAGCTTGCAAAGGTAATCTTGCCTGGCTCTTTCTTGGCGGCCTCTACAACGTCTTTAACGTTCTGCCAGGGAAGGGCGGGTGTGACAAGCATCACTAACGGCAATTCGGCAATCATGCCGATCGGCGCAAATGCCTTGTCAGGGTCATAAGGCATTTTTTTATAGAGTGCGGGGTTCACAGATTGCGTGCCAACGTTACCGACGAGCAGCGTGTAGCCGTCGGGCTTCGCCTTGGCAACCACGTCGGCACCCAGACGACCCGCCGCACCGCCCCGATTCTCAACAATCACCGGCTGACCCCATTTTAAGGAAAGCTTCTGTGCCACGAGGCGGGCTCCCACGTCAGTCCCGCCACCAGGAGGGAAAGGTACGACGATAGTGACCGGACGTGTTGGGTAGTTCTCTAAGGCTTGCGCATAGACGCTTGATGCAGCAGTGATGGACAGAGATGCCAATAGCAGTGCGCGTAACGTTTTGTTGATATTCATATTGCCTCCTAATGGTTTTTATACTTCAAGTTCAACAAATAGAGCGCGACGGAGTCATTCTTATTAAGATAGATCGTCATAGGGATTCCCCTATCACGTACGGGTGAGCTCGGTGCACTCATTTCGGGAGATTCGAAAAAGTGGGCGAAGGTTGCCGAACGCATTCCCAAGACGGACTAGAATTGCCGTCAGAGAAAATAGCTAAGGAGCTGTTAAGTGTCTTCAGTAGGTGCAGGCAATTTGAGTGATAAGCCGCAAGCGTTCCGCTCCGCAGTAGAAGAGCTTCTTAACGTAAGGGGGCTGGCTGCCCCGAGCGAAACCATAGCGTTGTCAGGCAAAGACCCCTTTTATAAGACGCCGTTTAAGGTGGGGGAATCTGTTTCAGCCGTGCTGACAACGATTGGTATCGCGGCAAATGATCTTTGGGAGTTGCGCCATGGACGGCGCCAAGACTTATCCGTAGATGTCGGCCACGCTGCGGCTTCTTTGCGCACGGTAGACTACACACGCAAGCAGAAACCTGATGGTCAATATGCGCCAGTCCCGCCTTCGGACTCGATGGCACAAATGCTGACTGTGACGCAGCCCTGGGCAACCAAAGACAACAGGTGGTTCTTACCGCATCTTAATTTGCCCAGTTTGTCTCAGAAGGTACTCGGCGTATTGCAGTGCGAAAACACAGTTGAGGGCGTTTCTTCGAGTGTTGGACGTTGGAATGGCGACGAACTGGAACAAGCCATCGCAGATGCTGGCGCCTGTGGTGGCTTGATTCGAACGCCTGCCGAGTGGTTGGCGCACCCACAGGGTCAATATTTGAGCACGCGTCCCGTTATTGAGATTCGCAAGGTACGAGAGGGGGCGCCCAAGCCGTTGGTCGGCGGCACTCGCCCACTTGATGGCATCCGTACCTTAGACCTGACACGTATTCTTGCCGGACCTATCGCAGGTCGAACCTTGGGGGAACACGGTGCAGACGTAATGATGGTGACGGCGCCTCATCTGCCCCAAGTCGCTGAACATGTACGCGATACGAGCCATGGCAAGCGTAGCTGTTTTCTAGATTTTGAAGTTCCGGAGCAAGCCGCGACATTTCGTGGTCTGGTGGAGACCGCCGACGTAGTGATCGATGGTTATCGTCCAGGCGCATTGACGAGAAAGGGTTTTGGCAGAGAGCAGCTCTTTGATCTATGCCCGGGACTGATTCATTTGTCGGTGAGCTGTTTCGGCAGCGGAGGTCCCTTTCAAGATCGCGCGGGTTGGGAGCAGGTTGCACAAGCTGTGACGGGCATTTGTCACACCTACGGCGAATCGATTGGAGCCGGACAACCCAAGCTTGTATTTGCACCGATGTGTGATTACCTAACAGGGTATTTGGGTGCGCTTGGCGTCATGCTTGCGTTGGCGCGCAGAGCGAAAGAAGGGGGCAGTTACGAGGTCAACGTGTCGCTTTGTCAGTCTGCGATGTTTATTCAACGTCGTGGGCTTCTTGATGCCTTCGATGCTGGCCCTGGCACCATGACAGACGCTGAGGTTGCAAAGCTTTATGTCAAAACGGACACGCCTAATCACGGAAAAATGCTCACGCTTGGGCCCGTGCTGCAAATGTCTGAGACGATGCCAAGGTGGGTAAGACCCGCCCCTAATTTCGGTATGGATGAACCAGTTTGGAGCACAACATGAAACGTAGAGAATTCAATCAATACTTAGCAGCACTCGGTGCGTTAAACATGACGGGTATTGCTAATGCTGATAGCGGTTACCCAAGAAAACCAGTCAACGTCGTTGTCCCTTATTCGGCGGGTGGCGGTACCGATATTGTGGCCCGTATCGTTTCACAGCATCTCACTGAGCGCTTGAAGCAGCCTGTGATTGTTGAGAACCGCGTAGGTGGCGGTGGAACTATCGGCTGGAATGCGGTTGCACGCGCAAATCCTGATGGGTATACCTTACTTACAGCAGAGACGTCATTTACGATTGCTGCTGGCTTAATTAAGGACCTGCAGTTCGAGCCGAAGAAAAGCTTTTCAATGATCACGATTGCAGCCTCCGTGCCGCACGTTTTAGTGGTCAATGCAGACTTGCCAGTTAAGACCTTTGAAGAATTCATCGCGCTGGTTAAGAAAAATCCAAACAAGATGTTTTTTGGATCGGGTGGAGTTGGCACGAACACGCATTTAGGTAGCGAGCTACTTAAAAGCTTGACGGGTATCAATATGACGCACGTACCCTACAAAGGGGCGAGTGCTGTTCTGGCCGATTTGCTTGGTGGTCAGGTGCAGGCGCTGGTGTCTTCTCTGCCGACAGTGTTGCCTTCTATTAAGTCGGGTCGACTGCGTGCGCTACTGGTAACAGACACGCAACGATCGCCGGCACTTCCTGACGTGCCCTCAGCGGTTGATGTGGGTCTGCCTAATATGGCGATGCGCTTTTGGATAGGTTTTGCTGCGCCAGCAGGCACTCCGAACGAAGTGCTCAATTTACTCAACAAGGAAATTGTTGCGGTGGTGAAGTCACCTGCTGCACAAGAGCAGTTGAGCAAGCAGGGACTTGATGCGGTCGGTAATAGCCGCGAACAAGCGCAGCAGATGGTGCTGGAAGAAATGGCCCGTTGGGAAAAGCTCATTAAGGAAGCGGGTATTACAGCGGCTTAATTTCTTTGATAATCTACGGCTACGACAAAATAACTAGGGAGAGAACATGACACAACCTTTAGCGATAGTATTTGGTGGTTCGCGGGGCATCGGCGCAGCCTGTGTGCAGGCGTTGGCGCGAGACGGTTTCCGCGTGGCGTTTACCTACGTCAGTAAACCGGAAGAGGCAAAAGCTCAAGAGAAGGCGGGTCAGATTAAGGCTTATGCAGCCGATGTGTGCGATCCTTCAGCTGTGCATAGCGTTTTCGCGCAAGCAACCAAAGATTTTGGCACCCGTCCGCAGACGGTTATCGTCAACGCAGGCATTAATCAGCCTTATGTGCCCATGGGACAGTTCACCCACGACAATTTTCGTAAACTGATGGAAGTTAACGTCTTTGGTGCATTTAATGTGCTGACCGAGGCGGCCAAAGAGGTTTTGGATGGTGGGTCAATTATCGGCATCACCACTTCGATGGTTCGCAATGCCGTGCCCGGTGGCGGCCCTTACACGGCGACTAAGGCGGCAGTCGAATCCTTATTGCGTTCAATGGGTAAAGAGTTAGGCCCACGTGGTGTTCGAGTGAATGGTGTTGCGCCGGGTGCCGTGGATACTGATCTGTTCAATGCGGGTAAGACTGACGAGCAGAAACAGCGTGCCGCCTCAATGAGCCCTTTTAATCGTATCGGCAAGACCCACGAGGTAGCCGATGTGGTTGCGTTCCTCGCGTCGGAGCGCGCTTCATGGATCCACGGTCAGATCATTCAGCCTAATGGTGGTTTAGTCTAGGTTGCGTGTATGCGTAATCGATACGATGTCATCGTCGTTGGTAGCGGCGCAGCTGGACTGTGTGCTGCTGCTGTTGCAGCGATTGAGGGGCAATCGGTACTGCTGCTGGAGTCCTCATCGCACATTGGCGGTACGACGGCGGTGTCAGGTGGAATGGTTTGGATCCCCGCTAACCACAAGATGGCGTCTGCCGGTCTGGAAGATAGTAGAGAAGCTGTCGTCGACTACTTGAATCAGACGGTTCCCGATGTTGATGGGCGCATGGGGGTGTTCCTCGACGAGTGTGATCCGGCCGTCCAATACCTTGAGCAACATACGACACTCAAACTGCGTCCTGTTAAACGATATCCAGATTACTACCCCGACTTATCCGGTGCGACGCTCGGTGGACGTGTGCTGGAGCCAGTGCCTTTTGATGGGCGCGAATTAGGTAGTCATTTCAGTCAATTACGCTGGCCCTTGCCTGAGTTTATGCTGTTTGGCGGAATGATGGTGAGTCGAGAAGATATCCCGCATCTGCGCCGCGTGGGTCGTTCGTTAGGCTCAACGATCCACGTAATGAAGTTGGTTGCGCGTTACGTGCAACAACGTCTCACTCAG
>JBEDEU010000139.1:0-6070 GCA_041175585.1 Pseudomonadota bacterium
AAGCGACAAGGGTCAAGCGTTGCGCCCTCACCCTCTTTGAAAGTCTATTCCCTGAACGCGGAGAACAGGACGAACTCAAGCAAACCGTCCGCTGGGCAGCGACCCTGCACGAAGTAGGAGTTTCAATTGCACAGGCCGGCTACCACAAGCATAGCGCCTACATTTTGAATAATGCGGACATGCCCGGATTTTCGAAAGTAGACCAGGAAAGCCTTGGTCTGCTGGCATTGGCTCACACCGGAAAACTTTCACGGGCTGACGCTCTGATAAAAACGAAAGATCAGTGGCTCGCCATTTTGTGCTTGCGTCTTGCCGTCCTACTATGCCGACGCCGCGAGGATGTCAGCAAGCTTCCGCTGACAATCAGCGTAAAGAGCCAAACCATCACGTGTAAAGTAGACAAGAAATGGCTGGCATCCCACCCACTCACCGACTTTTCTCTACATGGTGAAGAAGATGAGTGGGCAAAAATCGGCTACAAGTTTGAGCTCATTCCTGTCTAAACGTAACGGTCTAAACCAAACGCTTAGCTAGTCAAGTCGACTGCCGCAAGAATTTCTACGCATTGTGTGGCAAGCGCCTCTTGCTCAGCTTCGACCATGAGCCGAAGCTTTGGCTCTGTTCCGGACGCACGGATCAACACCCGCCCTTTGTCGCCCAACAAAGACTCAGCCTTTGCCTGCGCAGCTTGTAAGCCCTGGTGATTCGCCCAATCCATGCCGGGTTTAAGCGGGACATTAATCATTTTTTGCGGGTACATTTTCAGGTCAGACACCCAGTCCTCAAGTGACTCACCGCTGCGCTTGAGTGCAGCTAACACTTGCAGGGCTGCAACAATTCCATCCCCTGTCGTATGCGAATCGAGACATAACAAATGTCCTGAACTCTCGCCCCCGTATAACCAACCGCGCTTTCGCAATTGCTCTAGAACGTAGCGGTCACCGACTTGCGCGCGTTCAAAATCAATTCCTAAGGCCCGAATCTGTTTCTCAAAGCCGAAATTGGTCATCAGAGTGCCCACCACACCTGCAACGGGCCCACGCGTCATACGCTCGCGCACTACAGCAAACAACAGCTCGTCGCCGTTATAAATACGCCCAGTTGCATCAACCATCTGCACCCGATCGGCATCGCCATCTAAGGCAATGCCTAGGTCTGCACCGCGCGCCTTCACTTCGGCCGCGAGACTTTCCGGGTGCAAGGCTCCAACATCCTTGTTGATGTTGAAACCATTGGGTGACACACCGATTGCATGCACTTCAGCGCCGAGCTCTCGAAAAACGTGTGGGGCAATGTGATACGCGGCACCATTAGCTGCATCAATCACGAGCTTAAGTCCATCGAGGTCAAGATCCGATGGAAAAGTGCTTTTACAAAACTCAATGTAGCGACCCGGTGCATCATCGATACGACGTGCCCGCCCAAGCTTTTCGGAAGTGACGCAACCTAGGGGCTCATCAAGTGCAGCCTCGATCGCGGCTTCGGTTTCATCGCGAAGCTTCATCCCGTTAGACGCGAAAAACTTGATGCCATTATCTTGATAGGCATTATGCGATGCACTGATCACAATTCCCGCAACCAAACGCCAAGTGCGCGTCAAGTAAGCTACGGCGGGCGTAGGCAAGGGACCGGCTAAAAGCACCTCGACCCCTGCAGCGGCAAAACCAGCCTCAAGTGCAGATTCCAGCATATAGCCACTGATGCGCGTGTCCTTACCGATTAGTACAGTGGGCTTGCCGCGGCGCGTCGAATGCTCTTTAGCCAGCACCTTACCGGCCGCATAACCAAGACGCAAGGCAAACGCGGCGTTAATCACATCGCCACCTACCTCGCCACGCACACCATCTGTTCCAAAATACTTACGCTGACTCATAACGTGTTTCCCGCATCCTTTACCGACTGCCAAATCATCAGGGCATCGCGGGTTTCACCCACATCGTGCACCCGAAGTACCTTTGCGCCATGCTCGACACCTGCCAATGCAGCGGCAACGCTACCCGCTAAGCGCTGATCAACGGACCTCCCCGTCACCGCGCCAAGCATGGACTTTCGAGAAGCTCCAAAAACGACAGGATAACCGCTAGCGACAATAGTCTCCAACTCGGCGACCAATCGATAGTTTTGAGCAACTGTTTTGCCAAATCCCAAACCAGGATCGATACTGATCCGAGAACGGCTCACGCCAAGCTGCTCCACGCTGCGCGCTTGTTGTAATAAGGCCTCAAGAACCTCGCGCACAACGTCCTCATAATGTGGCTCTAGCTGCATTGTGCGCGGCTCGCCCTGCATGTGCATGACACACACACCACACGTAGCGTGCTCAGCAACCACGGCGCGGGCGTGCGGATCACGCATGCCGGTGACATCATTAATAATGTCAGCACCCATCGCAAGAGCTGCACGCATGACTTCTGGCTTACACGTATCAATAGATAAGGCAACACCCGTGTCTTTCATCGCCTCGAGAACCGGCATGACGCGATTAAGCTCCACTTCCAGTGAAACAGGCGCTGCGCCGGGCCGCGTAGACTCTCCACCAATATCAAGAATATGTGCGCCCTCGGATGCAAGCTTACGTGCATGCGCAATGGCAGCATCCGCCTGATCATGCTGCCCCCCGTCGAAAAAAGAGTCAGGGGTAACATTCACGATGCCCATAAGAATCGGGCGCTCGAGAGCAAACTCGAAACGCCCGCACTGCCACAACTTATGCATGCCGCACTGATTCTCTGCGTTTAGACCGCAGCGGCTGGGTCACTACTTGTTCCTGGCGCAGTGCCGCTAGGAGGCGAACCAGTCGAGTCCATGGGTACGTCGGGAACCTTAGGGGCACGAGGTGGACGACCCTCGATAATGTCGTTGATCTGATCCGCATCGATCGTTTCCCACTCAAGTAAGGTTTTGGCCATGACTTCAACCTTCTCGCGGTTGTTTTCAAGAATCGTGCGAGCTACTGCATATTGCTCGTCGATAATCTTGCGAATCTGGCGATCGACTTTTTGCATCGTATCTTCAGACATGTGAGTGGTTTTCGTGACGCTACGGCCCAAGAAAACCTCGCCTTCATTTTCCGCATACACCATGGGACCGAGCTCTTCTGACATACCGTAACGTGTCACCATGTCACGCGCCATTGCCGTCGCACGCTCAAAATCGTTCGACGCGCCGGTCGTCATTTGATTCATGAACAACTCCTCTGCGATGCGACCACCAAACAATACGGCGATCGTGCACAACATGCGCTCTTTGTCCATGCTGTAGCGGTCACCCTCAGGCAACTGCATCGTGACACCAAGCGCACGACCACGAGGAATAATCGTGACCTTGTGCACCGGGTCCGTTTTAGGCAACATCCGTGCGACAACCGCATGGCCCGACTCGTGATAGGCAGTATTGCGGCGCTCTTCTTCGGGCATCACAATCGAGCGACGCTCTGCGCCCATAATGATTTTGTCTTTGGCTTTTTCAAAGTCAGACATATCGACTGTGCGGCCATTGCGACGCGCCGCAAACAAAGCAGCCTCGTTAACCAAGTTAGCTAGGTCTGCGCCAGAAAAACCGGGGCAGCCGCGCGCCAACACATGCGCATCCACATTTTGTGCCAAGGGCACTTTGCGCATATGCACCTTCAAAATTTGTTCGCGACCACGAATGTCTGGCAAAGGAACGACAACTTGACGGTCAAAACGACCAGGACGCAGCAAAGCAGGGTCCAGAACATCAGGCCGGTTGGTGGCAGCGATCACGATGACACCTACGCCAGACTCAAAACCATCCATCTCAACCAGCAACTGGTTGAGCGTCTGTTCGCGCTCGTCGTTACCGCCGCCGAGACCGGCACCACGCTGTCGACCTACTGCATCGATTTCATCGATAAAAATGATGCAAGGCGAATGCTTTTTCGCGTTCTCAAACATATCGCGCACGCGCGCTGCGCCCACACCAACAAACATCTCAACGAAGTCGGAGCCAGAGATACTGAAGAAAGGAACCTTCGCTTCGCCTGCAATGGCTTTAGCCAGCAGTGTCTTACCCGTACCAGGCGAACCCACCATCAAGACGCCACGGGGAATGTGTCCACCAAGCTTCTGAAACTTTGTCGGGTCGCGCAAAAAGTCGACCAATTCTTGAACGTCTTCTTTGGCTTCGTCGCAACCAGCAACGTCAGCAAAGGTGACAACATTAGTGCTCTCATCAAGCATCTTCGCGCGTGACTTACCAAAACTAAAAGCGCCGCCCTTACCCCCACCCTGCATCTGACGCATGAAAAATACCCACACACCGATCAGCAAAAGCATCGGGAACCAAGAAACAAAAATGCTCATCAAGAATGACGGCTCTTCGCGCGCCTTGCCTGACACTTGCACACCCGCCTTCATCAGATCAGAGACCATCCACAAGTCGCCTGGCGAAGTTAATGTGTAGGGGCGACCTGAGTCAGGTGTGACATGCAGCACGTCGCTTTGCACGTCGACTTTACGAATTTTTCCGGAGCGGGCATCGTCCATGAATTGGGTGTAACTCACCGAATCCTGCGATGGAGAGCGGGTGTCGAACTGTTTGAACACAGTAAACAACACAAGCGCGATCACCATCCAGACCGCAACTTTCGAAAAGGAATTATTCAAGGCCGATCTCCAGCATATGTTCTGACGTGCTGCGATTTCTTTTGGCCTAAAGCAATCGCAGCAAAATTATCCACAACCCATTCTACCCCGTTTCAACCGCGCTATTCGTAGCAATACCGGTTGATGCGCAAGGGTATAAGAGCTTGAAAAACCAGATAAAACACACCCCAGACTTGGGGGTATTACTTGGCCCTACCCCTTTCGACCTTTCGCAATCAAAAAGGTTTCAGAAGAACGATCTCGCGACGCCTTCGGCTTACGCTCAACCACTCGTTTGAAGTGGCGTTTAAAACTTTCCACGATTTGAGAAAACCCACTTCCATGAAAAGCTTTGACGATCAACGCCCCCTCAGGTTTGAGGTGCATAAGCGAAAATTCAAGGGCTAAGTCGCAAACTTGTTGAATTCGGGCCGAATCGGCACTTCCCACCCCCGAAAGGTTGGGCGCCATATCGGACATGACCAGATCCACAGGCTGCCCGTCCAGAAGCTCATTGAGCTGCTCGAGTACGCCATCTTCACTAAAGTCACCCAGAATGAACTCCACACCCTCGATTGGCTCCATGGGCAGCAAATCCAACGCCACAATACGGCCGTCGATCACTCCGCCTTTACCCACCAATCGCTCACGTGCGACCTGAGACCAGCTTCCTGGGGTCGAACCCAAATCGACCACCACATCCCCCCGGCGCATGAGTTTCTCGGCATCGAGAATCTCCGTCAGCTTAAAAGCAGCCCGGGCCCGATACCCTTTTTGTTGCGCCAATTTAACGAATGGGTCGTTGATATGCTGCATCACCCACTCTTTTGAAAATTTGTTCTTGGCCATTCCCGTACAATTCACCTTATGACTATGGAACTCACCCCACGCGAACGCAGTGCGCTGCGCGCCGCCGCCCACCCCCTCAAGCCTGTCGTCTTAATTGGTGACAACGGTTTGACTGAGGCCGTATTAAAAGAAATCGATCGTGCGCTGTCCTCGCACGAATTAATCAAAGTGCGTGCCGGCACAGCGGATCGCGAAGATCGAGACGCGATGCTCTCCGCTATTTGCGAAGCGCTTTCGTGCGCACCGGTGCACCACCTGGGCAAGATGCTGATCCTGTTCAGATCTGGAGAACAGAGCACTTATCTCAAACCACCGGTCGAGCCTCGCAGCCCCGCAATACGCAAGCCCACTGAGCCACACACGCCCAAAAAGCTTGCTGCCCACGGCAAAAAACTGGAAAAACCAAAACGCAGAACTCGCGCCGAACGGGATCAGGAGATCGAAACCGAACGTCCGAAAGTATTTGCCGGTGATCGACCCACAAGACCAAGCACCCGCGCAAACACTAGCAAGGATACAGCACACGGGATTCCTCGTCGCAGCGCACTGTCTTTACGGGCTGGTGCACGGCGTGGCACCCTAGCGGGCGCGGCAGGCGCACGCAAGCGGGCTCC